>CAZYXF010000016.1:0-11031 GCA_964651025.1 uncultured archaeon | reverse complement strand
AAGCCCCGGGCGGGATTCGAACCCGCGACCTCTGCTTTACCAGAGCAGCGCTCTACCACTGAGCTACCGGGGCAATGAAATTTTACAGAGACCAGATTTTTATTGGAAAGGCAGAGAAGTTCCACTGATTTAAGCTTCATCGAAATCTAATCATGGTTTACATCTCGAGAATAGTGCTGCAAGGATTCAAGAGTTTCGCGGATCGAGTTGCAATTCCGCTAACACCAGGCTTTAACGTCATCTGTGGCCCAAATGGGAGCGGAAAGAGCAATTTGGTCGAAGCTATCTTGTTTGCCCTCGGGGTTTACACAGCTCGTCAGATTCGAGCATCGAGATTGCAAGAGCTGATTTTCCACGGAAGCAAAAAGAGAAAGCCAGCAAGCTATTGCGTTGTTTCCCTCTACCTTAACAACAAGGACAAAAAACTGCCAGGAGATGAGGAGATAAAAATCTCAAGAAAGGTGACGAGCAAGGGGATATCGATATTTCGGCTGAACGGAAAAGTTGTAACAAGAAGCAAGTTGCTCGATTTCCTAGCGAATGCGAACATCTCGCCTTATGGATTCAACATCATAATGCAAGGTGATATAACGAAGCTCATAGAGATGTCTCCAGTTGAGAGAAGAGAGATAATAGACCAGTTAGCTGGAATAAGCGAGTTCGAGGAAAAGCGAAAGCGCGCTTTGAGCGAGCTTGAAAAGGTGGAGCGACACTTAGACGAGCTAAACATAGTGATAAGGGAAAAGCAAGCAATCGTAGAGAAACTCAAAAGGGATTGCGAGCTCGCAAAGAGAGCTAGAGAACTTGAAAGGGAGATAAAACTTCTTCGTGCGAAATTGCTCCTGTTAGAGATAAAGGAAAAGGAAGCTTTATTGCTCCGAATCGAGAGCGAGCTCGAAGCAAAGGAGGGCGAGCTCACCAGCATGACGCAAGTCTTGAAGCAAAAGGAGAGCGAGCTTAGGCGAGCTATTGAGGAGAGCGAGAAGCTCAGCGAGGAGCTCTTGAAAGCTACTCGCGATTATGAGTTGCGAAGGGAAATAGATAAAGTAAGAACCGCGTTGATTGAGAAAAAACACGAGCTTCTCTTGCTTGAGAGAGAACTAGAGAGTTTGAACAAACCGAGCGAGCTCGCGAAAAGGCTTTTGGAATTAGGCATAGCTCTTGCAACACTTTCCCAAGTCATGAAAATACCTCGCGAGTATGAGCTAGCAATAAGAGCTGCGATTGGACATAGGATGAACGATTTGATAGTTAAAGATGAGGAGGCTGCAATCAAATGCATAGAATTCCTAAGAAAGCAAAAGCTTGGAGTTGCAAGATTTTTGCCTTTAACCTCTATAGAGGCGAGGGAAATTCAAAAACCAAAGGTAGGAAAGCTAGCGATAGAAGTAGTTGACTTTGAGAAGCGATACGAAAGCGTAGTGAAACACGTGCTTGGAGATTTGGTGATAGTCGATGATATAGGGCAAGCAAGAGAGCTACGCGGCTATAGAGTTGTTTCTCTGAGCGGAGACGTTAAGGAAAAGAGCGGCGAGTACGTTGGTGGATACAGAAAAGTGAAAGAGATTATAGAGAGGAGAGTAAAGCTAATGGAAAGAACAGCGAAGCTGAGAAGCGAGATAGAAGAGCTTGAGCTAAGGCTATCGAAGCTCAAGGAAAGAGAAGCAAAAGAGCTTGAGGTGATGAAAGAAATTGAGGAGAAGAGAAAGGACGTGAAAAAGGAGTTTGATCGAGTTTACAGGGAAGTTGTTAGGCTTAGAAGCAAAAGGGATGCGCTTAGGGATAGGATAGCAACCCTTCGCGCCAAAAAGGCGAGAATAGAAGCCGAGAAGGAAGCGAGAGAACTCGAGCTAAGGGAGCTAGGCGAAGTGGTTGAAGAGGCAAGAGCGAGCATAAAGGAAGGGGAGAGCTCAAAGGAGATAAAGGCGAGGCTGAAAAAAGCTATTCGCGAGCTTCACAAGCTAGGGCCTATAAACATGCGGGCCGAGAGTGAGCTAAAAGTTGTGGAAAATGAACTTCGCCTGCTTTGCGAGAAAAGGGATAGAATAGCGAGGGAGAGGGAGGCGATTTTAAAAACCATAGAAGAGATAGAGAGCAAACGTTACGAAAAATTCATGGAAACTCTTAACGAGATTTCAAAGCACTTCGCAAGCGTCTATCGAGATTTGATGGGAGGTGAGGCAAAGCTTAGATTAGAAGAGGAAGGGAACTTGGAAAGCGGGCTACTAATAGAAGCGAGTAAGCCAGGCAAGAAATTCCTGAACATCGACGCCATGAGCGGTGGGGAGAAAACGCTCACAGCAATAGCCTTTCTCTTCGCCTTACAGCGATATAGGAAACAACCATTTTACATACTCGACGAAATTGACGCGACTTTAGACAAGGTTAACGCTAAGAAAGTCGCGAACTTCATAAAAAAGCACTCGAGGGAAACGCAATTCATCGTAGTGACGCACAACGACATAACTATAAGCCATGCCGACGCTGTCTTTGGCGTTGCTATGCAAGATGGGGCGAGTAAAGTGTTTAGCATAAGGATGCCAGGTAGATAACATGCTCTCGTTAATCGACATGATAATGGCAGCGATTTTATTCGCTGTTCTGTACACGAACATCTTCCACCTCTTGCTCTGGCTTGAGCAAAGGGAAAAGCTAAGGGAGCGAGGAAAAGCAAAAGTGTTGCCAATGGTTAGCGTAATAGTTCCAGCTTACAACGAGGCGAAAAACATAAAGAGGTGCTTGAAAAGCATCCTGAAGCAAAACTATCCAAAGGAAAAGCTAGAAGTTATTGTTGTCGATGACGGAAGTGAGGATAAAACCTATGAGATCGCAAAGGGGTTTCAAAAGCATGGTGTTAAGGTCTTTAGGAAAAGACACGAGGGAAAGGCGAGAGCATTAAACTTTGGGCTTAAAAAAGCTAGGGGCGAGCTAGTTGCTGTTGTAGATGCGGATTCGATTTTAGATAGAGATGCCATTCGAAAGTGCATTTCCTACTTCGATTCAAAGGAAGTTGCAGCAGTTACCTCGCACATATTGCCACGAGGAAATTCTCTGCTAGAAAAGTTACAAAGGCTTGAGTTCATGGTCATATCTGTAGCCAGGAAATTGCAAGAGGCATTTAATTTAATTTACGCAACTCCAGGGCCACTAAGCGTTTATCGCAAAGACGTGTTGCTAAAACTCGGCGGTTTTGACGAGAGAAATTTAACAGAGGACGTTGAGATATGCTGGCGGATAATAAGAGCTGGGTATAGGGTTAGGATGGCATATGACGCGAGAGTTACGACCAAATACCCAAAAGGCTTAAAGAGCTGGCTAAGGCAAAGGGCTAGGTGGAACATTGGCGGGATGCAAACCTTGAGGAAGCACTTCAGCGCGATCTTCGATGAAAAAACAACGCCGATAAAGACTTGGCAGATCCCA
Source organism: uncultured archaeon (assembly GCA_964651025.1). Taxonomy (GTDB): domain Archaea; phylum Aenigmatarchaeota; class Aenigmatarchaeia; order GW2011-AR5; family JAHLMP01; genus CAZUUD01. The sequence goes on along the minus strand of CAZYXF010000016.1, from coordinate 7,608 downwards.
CTTTTTCTAGTTGGCTTTGCAAGCACTTTAGCAGGGCTTTGCCTTTTCACCTATCTCTGGGCGAACTTCTTGATAAAAAACGCGCTCTATCTAATCGAAAGCCTAGCTCTTGGTGGAAATCCTCTAAAACTCGCGAAGCTTTGGTTGAACATCGACATTTTCACGATTTTAGGAGCTATAGTCTTCGTCACAACCCTTTACTCTGTGCTCCAAGCGCTAAAGCTTTATGACGAGAGCTTTTCAAAGTCTGAGCTTTTGATCTTCTTATTCATTTACGTAATGCTCTTCCCACTTGCCCTTGGCTATGCTGTGTTAAAAGTACTGTTGCAGAGAAAAGGGTGGTTGACAAAATGAGCATTCACATGAGAGCGTTGGCTTTTGCTGTTATAACCTTTCTAGCTGGGATAGGAATAGGAATGCTAATAGAAGAGCAAAGAATGAGAGAGATCAGGGAAACGATGCTAGAGCTTGAAGCTTTATACAACGATGCAAGGCTTTTGGCTAAGTTGCTTGGCGAGGAATTCAACGCTAGTTTTTGCGATGAGATGTTGAAATGGAATCTCGAGTACAACGCGAGGATATACGAGTTTGGAGTCAGGCTAGATGAATACGAAAAAGCAAATCGCTTCACACCAGAGCTTGAAGGACAAAAGACGCTTTACAACTTGCTTCAATTTCAGTTCTTGCTAAACTCAATTGAGCTCAAGCGAAAGTGCAATTTCACCTATAAGAACGTGGTTCACCTGTATAGGAGAAGGGGGATAAGCCTGAAGGAAGAGGTCGATACAAAAACCATGGCGAGCATTTTGTGGGATTTGAAAATGAGATGTGGAAACAAGATAATGCTAATCCCATTGCAAGCCGACGCGAATCTAACGAGCATAAACGCTTTTCTTGAGAAGTATCAAATCAGAACTTATCCAGCAACTATAATAGATGACAAAGCAATTGAGGGGCTTGTTAGCCTAAGCGAATTAATTGAGATTTGCGGGTGTTAAAAGGGCTATCCTTATAATTCCATTGTCATAGAGGATTGGAAACTCCTCGCAATCAACAAACGTCATGCCAAGTTCTGCTTTCCATTTTCTCGCGATTTGCTCGTTGCAAGTGTCAGCAAAAAGAACAGCATCGTTGTACTTCTCTTGCGATGCATACTCAACGTACAAATCCGCGAGACAGCTCTTTCCAGCTCTATACTCTAGGTAATGGCAATAGAGAGGTGGTGCGATAACGCGAGTTCCCTCAAGCGAAGCTAAATATCGCGAGCCATCGATAAGCCAGCTCGCTACATAGCCACCAAGGTTCTGGGGCAAAAGCAGAAGAGAAAGGAGGAAGTTCAAAGAGCAGAGGAAAAGCAAAATTGGTTTGCTTGTCTTTTTCGAGATTTCGATTAGCAGGCAGGCAACCAAAAATGAGAGCAGCAAGTTAACGCGAAATGAAACGAAAGAATAAGCCAAGAGCAAGAGAAGAAAAACTAACGATTTCGCCGGTTTCTTCTCAAGGAGGAAAACAAAGGTAACGAAAAGAGAAATCGGGAAGAGCAATCCAAGCTCGACAGGCAGGCCAAAAAGCTCGCCCGCTATGAGCCAGCCCCACTCCCTTGGCGAAACTACCTTTAGCTTTCCCGCTAGAGTAATGCGAGGATAATTGAGAAGGAAGTAGAGACAAGCGGAGAGAATGGAAAAGGCCAGCGAAATTAGAAGCCGTTGTTTGGGCGCGAGTTTGAGCTTTTTAAATCGCCTTTTGGTTTCTTTAGCTTTGCCTATGACGTTAAAATGAGTTAGAGCTGCGATGGCGAAAAACAGAAGCGAGCTAAATGGGTGAATCAGGGTGCTGGCAAGTAAAGCAACGAAGCACTTAATAAGCTCTCCACCAGCGAAGTAAAAGAGCGAAGTAAAAAGCAGTGCAAGCGATGGAACGTGCAAGAGATGCGCAGCTAGCAAAGTGTAAACGAAAATCGTCGAGGAGAAAAGCGAAGCTATAAGAGCAGCCTCTTCACTTTCGTATCCAATTCGCTGCAGAAAACAAAAAATGGAAAGGAGAAAAGCGAGGTTGAAGCCAAGCTCGAGAAGTAGTGTGGAAGCGAGGTTGAAGGGCAAGTCAAATGCTCTTAATATCGCTGCTTTTAAGACAAAATAGCCAGGAGGGTAGCTCATCGGTCTGCCGAAATAGCTTCGCTCGTCATAGCGTGGGATCTTTTCGCTGTAATAAGTTTCGGCTGCTATTCTCTCGTAAAACGCGTTCCAAAGGGTGTCTTGAGACGGAAAGAGAAACTTTGGAAGCTCGATAAAAGCAAGGGTTAGGAAAAGGCAAACTGCAACGAGTTTTTTATCCCCCTTGCGCTTAGATTTTGCTCTCGCTCTTTCATTCCTTGCAACTCGTTCATGAATTGCGAGAAGGATAACGAAAAGAGGGAAGAGGGAAATTGTTGGGATCAAAACGTTCTTAAAGCCCATCAAGTCAAGTAAAAGAGGGAAAAGGGTGAAATAGGAGAGGAAAATGAAGAAGAAATTGAGCACGTTTGTAATGTCATTGCTTTTCACGAGGAAGAGCAACACACAAAAAACAAGAGTTATAAACGAAAAAAAGGCATAAGGAGATGGAAGAACTTTTAACAAAGCCGAGGCAGTAGAGTTCGAAACCCTTGCTTCTATCTTGTGTTCTCCGCTTTGCTCAACAGCAAAGCTTAGAGTTATCGTCTTCTCTTCTTTTGGCCCTAAAAGAACTCTTTTCACGATTCGTTTCTCACCAACTTTTAGCCAGAGCTCTTTTATCGCGAACCTACAATCGCCATTGTAAATTGTTACGTTAACGTTAACTCGAGAGTTGGCAAGTGCACGGGAAGGCAAGCTTAGCTTTAGCTTTGTGCTCGTTGGCTCACAGCTCAAGTTAACGGCTTTAACTTTGACTTTGTTTTTCAGCTCGTTGCTCTTTATAACCAAGCTCACGTTTTTTGTGAGGTTGAGACAAAATTCACCACTCAAAACTTTGGCATAAGCTCCATTTATTATCACGCTCGCGTTCTCGCTCGCTTGACCGCCAAGTTTAACACAGGCTTTTTCGCCTTTTGGGACAGCTAGATCAAGCTCGCGGATGTACAAGCTTCGCCTTTCTCGTGAGAAGTCAGTGGATAGTCTTTCAGAAACAAGCGGAATAGCCGCGAAAACGCAGGCTAGCAAGACAAGCGTTAGCAATCGTTGGTCAAGCTCCATGAAATATTTAGCGCCGCCATAAAACTTCGCTATTCTCTTGCTTCATCTCTTTCAACGCTCCTGTAGAAATCGTCCTTCAACCTTTTTCCGGTTCTTCTCTCCCATTCCTCGATGGGAATTCCATACTTCCTTTGAATTCGGTCGCGATAAATTTGCGGGAGAACGTTGAAGGAGCAGAACGGTATGACGCGCAAGTCTGGAGTTACGTAGTGAATGACGCAACGCTGCACGCGAGCCACGTCGTAATTGTACTCGTCCATGAAGTGCATCATTCCTATGAACAAAGCCTTGTGATGGAACACGCTCAACGCTTTGTATTTCCCTCTCGCTGCCAAAATGCGCGGTATCAGCCTTTCTAACTCTAATCCACGGGGCTCCTTTTCGACGTCTATAAATCGCTTGAACTCCTTTGCCAACTTGAGAATAGCTTTCGCTTTTGCAAGCGTTTTAAACCGCTTCGCTTCCTTAATTTCGCTTGCCAGCTCTTCAAGATAGGAAAGGAAGCCCTCGACATCAACAAAGCGAGTTATCGGAACCAGCTTTCCATCTGCTTTGAAAACATAAGTTGCAACGCCGCACCAAGGTGAGCAAGTGAACTCATAGGTTCTCCTTCCCTTTAAAGCTTCAACGAAGTGCGAGATCGCTGCAACGCAAGGCACAGGGTAAAAATCTCGCTTCGCTATCTCGCCGTTTGTTTGCTCCTCTATCTTTTCAAGCACTTCTGGTATCGTTATCCTGAACTTTTTCACATCACGGGGCATGCAACCGACAAGCGAGACAGGTTGGAAGTTAACCCCGCGAATTATATCCATGTTATCCGCAGCAAACCTTATTATCGCCCCAAGCTCATGATCGTTGACGCTTTTTATAACGGTTGGAACCAGTGTTATACCTAGCCCAGCAGCTCTGCAGGCTTCGAGTATCTTTGGCATTTCCTTATGGTTCTTCGGGTTCGTCTTTTCCGTAACTCCATCAAAACTCAAGTAGAGCGTGTTGGTTCCTGCACTTCTTATTTCTTTAGCTAGCTCAGGATTCCTTGCGAGCTCAATCCCATTTGTGTTGACTTGGACGTGATCAAACCCAAGGCGCTTGCAGAGCTTTATTATCTCGACTATATCATCGCGAAGCAGTGGCTCGCCACCAGTTAGCTGAATAGCGTTGCAGCGAACTGGCTTTTGTTCTCGCAACAGGCGGAGCATTTGCTCGATTTGCTCCAAACTAGGCTCGTAAACGTAACCAGCTCGCTCTGAGTAAAAGAAGCAATACCAACAACGCAGGTTGCAGCGGTTTGTAACGACCAAATTGGCAAGCGCTGTGTGGGAGCGATGCCTTGAACACAAACCGCAATTGAAAGGACAAGGCAGAATCGAGCTTTTCACGTTCGCATTTTCTATTCCACGACCCTCGACGAAGAACTTCGAGACGAAGTGGTAATATTCAGCGTCCTTCCAGTAAATCTCCTTTTGCTCACCATGTTCAGGGCAGTGCTTCACAAGCCAAATAGCGTTGGCTTCTTCAACAACTTCTGCTGGAACTATGCGATGACATTGCGGGCAAAGCGACAAGGTGTCGCGGAGTTTTTTCATAAGTTTCAGAACTTTTAAAATCTTTTAAATGGTTTCAGGGTGTTATTAGGCTTTTTATATGTGGCGTTCGATTTTCATGAACTATGAAGGCAAAAGTTGTGTTAAATGAGCCAAGGAAAAACCAAACGTTAAAATGCAAACGAGAAGAAAAAGGATGAGGAGAAATGCAAAGGAAAAGGATGTGAAGAAAGAAATACTCGAGCTTTTCGCAAGGGCTGCGAGGAGCATTGGCTATAGCGATGTGCACGGCAAAGTGATAGCTGCGTTGCTAATGGAGGGAAGGGAGCTCTCCTTGCAAGAGCTGGCGAAGCTAACGGGCTATAGCTTGGCTTCGATCTCGCTCTCCCTCGATTTTCTTGAGCTATTTGGGATAATAAGACGCGTTAAAAAAGAAAAGGACAGAAAACTTTACGTCAAGCTAGAAGGCGATTTGCTCCTAGCTCTTAAGCTAGCTGTGCTCTTTAAGGCGCAAAGAAGCATAAGCAAGGCTCTTGAGGAACTGCAAGCCTATAAGCAAAGGAAGGAGACGAGAAGGATAGCGAGCAAAGTTGAAAGGGAGCTGAAAAGGTTGCAAAAGTACTTGGAAAAACTTGGGAAAGTAAAGCTACCGTAGGTTACTCAATGTATCTCAGCTTTTCCTTTGGCTTCGGAGCTTCAATAGCTTTCATCAACCGCTTTTGTATCTCCTCCGTCCTCTTTAGCTTTTCTTCTAATTCGCGAGCTTCGGCTTCGAGCTTAGAGAGGTCGACTTTCAGGTCGAGCGCTTTACAAAGAACGTGTAGCATAGCCCTTGCAGCAATTGGGTCAGCGACAACAAGTGGGAAGCCAGCGGTTTCAGCTAGCAAACAAACCGCTTTTATCCCCGCCATTTTCGCGATGCCGAGCAACAGGCCAGAAATTCCAACTATGTTTTCTACTGGCCCACCGAATTGCACGCCGTATTTCTCGTACTTCTTTATCAGCGATTCGTCATTCGCAGCTCCAATTATTCGCGGTTTTTCGACGAGCTTTTCAACACCAAGTCCACCAAGCGAAATTATCTCGCTGACTTTGAATTTCTTTGCGAGCTCGACTATCTTGCCAGTTATCTCGTAATAGCCGTTTGGGGTTATGCTCTGCGAATCACCAACGAGAAAGATCAAATCCCGCTTCTTACCGCGATAGTAATAGAACTCGCCGCGCAGCAATCTTGCCTCACCATTTCTTTGCACAATGACGAGCGGAAGGAAATGTGGTGAATATAGCTCTGCGAACTTCTTTGTAGGAAGCTCGCTAACTAAGTAGCCAGCCGTTATCCTACCGACGTTTCCTATTCCTGGCAGACCCTCGATCAAAATTGGCTTTCTCAGTCTTGGTTCTTTAAAGTAAATTATCTTGCTCTCCTTCATCGTTTAAGTTAGCGCCGCGCATTTTAAAGGTTCGTGAGCGTCATGACCTTTTGTTGTTGGACGAAAGCTTCTATCAAGTCAACCTCCTTTCTCATCGCCTCGACCTCATGCTCAAGCTTTTTCACCCTCGACTCGAGCTCCTTTATCCTTTCGTCATTAGCAGCTCCAGACGTTTCCTTAAGCACTTCCATTACCTCGCGTAGTTTTGACAAGTTCTCCTCTATCCCACTTAGCAGCTCTTCGACGCTTGAGAACTTCTCCTCTCTTCTCCACAGAAGCTGCTCGAAGTGGAGCTTGTGCATGGTTATCACGAGCAAGATTAAAACGAAGACGCTAAGCTTTATCACGCTGGTGTGAAGCTCGAAAATTAGTAAAATAACAGCAAACGCTGTGAAGAGCAGCGCGAGCTTCTCAAAATCAGTTCGCGAATCTTTATCTACCATGTGGTATTGACAATTGAGCGTTTTTAAATGTTTCTTACCCTACTTTGCGGTTATGCCCTGTGAAATGCGCAAGTTAAAATTGTTTAAAAAATCACCTGTACTTCTCCATCTCCCACTGCGTTAATCTTCCCCTCTCACGCGCGCGCTTGCTCAAGATTCCCCACTCCACTTCTGGCATGAGGAGCAAGCCCTTCAATGGCTCTAGGGCGTGCGTTTGAACAGCAACTCTTGTTCGCGCTTCGAAGTCGCGAGTTATTCCGTAAAATTCAGGTGGTAATTCATCTGGATGTGTGCCTTTCTCGAGTTCTTTAACGATTTTCCAAAAAGCTATTGCTGACTGCTTAACTCCATAGCTTCCCATTTCCCAGATGAAGTAAGCGTCTTTCATCCCAGCCTTTCTCAACGTCCAGACGAAGCGATAAATGACTGCTAAATCTGGAGATGGGAGTTCTATTGGAGCATGAGCTCCTATCAACGGGCGAGGAGCGTTTATGTGCAGGCAAGTAACGAACTTGGCATCACCAGGCTGCTCTTTTAAAATCCGCTCAGCTTCCTTTATAGGGTCTATTAGGTTAACGAGCAAGTGCTCAAAGTCCATGCAGTAATTGACAAGCTTACCACCATCTATGGCTTTGCATATGTTTATGTGGTCGAGAGCGCTCATTATTCGAAGCTCTCCCTCTGCGCCACGTTCTGGCATAGCTGTTTCTATGTAAATGCACATGCCTTTCTCTTTGCAGTAATCGTAGACGCTAATGTATTCTACCTTTCCTCCCTTTCTCTCGACTTTTATTCCATATTGCTCACCCTTAGCAAACAGATGACCGCGAATGTAAGCCCCAGCAACAGCTGCGACGATCTGCTTTATGTATTGCGGGACTTTTGCCGTCTTGCCCATCTCTCTAATCGCACGCCTACAAAGCGAGTATGGGTCTTCATCGGTTTTCACTATGTACTTCCAGAGTTTGTCTCTGTTCTT
>CAZYXF010000015.1:0-11380 GCA_964651025.1 uncultured archaeon | reverse complement strand
AGCAAATCGCTGTAGATTGGGCCACTAGGCGTTAAAACGCTGCGTTTTAACTTAAATTCAGTAGCAACAAAATTGCCAAGCTCCATGTTGCGGTGTTCTTCCAGCACCTTAAAAAGCCTTTCACTAGTTTTTCCCTTAACACGAGCGAGCGTTAGGTGTGCGACAAATGGCTTGTCTCGTCTTATTCCAAGTGGAAGGAGCTTTCGCTCTACTTCACTTGCCAGCTCACTTAGCAGCTTGGAATGGCAGCTAAGGTATATTACACGAGGGGAGCTAAAAGATGGGAAGCATGAAAGCCCCTTGATGAATATCTCGAACTTGGGAAAGCTCACGCCGGCCAGTGCTCGCTTCACAGCTCTTAGCTTAGCTTCGTCTAGCTCGCCGAGAAAGAGCAACGTTAGATGCAAGTTCTCTGGCCTGACTAGCTTGACGTTTGGAAACGCGAGAAGCCTTTGAAAATTCTTCGCCTTAGCTTGCAGTTCCTCTGGCAAATCGATTGCCACGAAGCATCGCATGTCCTTTCTGGTCTTTTATTTTAAAAAACAGGTTTTCCAATATCTGTACCGAGAGAAGAGAAAAGCATTTTAATTCTTGAGGGGAATTTATGTTACTTCTGGTGTTCACATGCCCATAACAAGAATTCGCGAGCGCGATGGCAGAATCGTGCCTTTTGATGAGGATAGGATAACGAAAATAATTTGGAACGCAGCCAGAATGGTTGGTGGTCGTGATTACGAGCGAGCTAAGTGGCTAACGAAAGAAGTTGTCAAGATGTTGAACGAGTTTCAGGACAAAGAACCGAACAAGATCTTCACCATAGATTTCGTCGAAGACGTTATTGAAAAAGTTCTCGTTGAGAACGGACATTACAAAACCGCAAAGGCTCTGATTTTGTTGCGCGAGCGTCAAAAGAAGCTTCGCGATATAAGGCAAATGTTCTTCGACGTCGATAGGATAATAAACGGCTATATAGCCCAGCACGATTGGCGCGTTCAAGAAAACGCGAACATAGGCTATAGTTTTTCAGGACTCTACATGCACTGCGCTGGAAATGTCATAATCTGGCACGTTTTAAACAACGTCTATCCGAAGGAGATATCCCTAGCTCACATAGAGGGCGACTTTCACCTCCACAATCTAACAATGGGAATCGTTGGCTATTGTGCTGGCTGGAGTTTGAGACAGCTGCTAATAGAAGGATTCAACGGCGTTACTGGGAAAATCGAATCCGGTCCTGCAAAGCATTTTTCAACGGCTTTAGGACAGCTTGTCAACTTCCTTGGCACGTTGCAAAACGAGTGGGCTGGGGCGCAAGCGGTTAGCAGCTTCGATACTTATCTTGCTCCATTCGTGGCTTATGATAGGCTGAGCTACAAGGAAGTTAAGCAAAGGCTACAAGAATTTATCTACAGCTTGAACGTTAGCTCTAGATGGGGTGGACAAACGCCTTTCACAAACATAACGCTTGACTGGACAGTCCCAGAGGATTTGAAAGACGAGCCAGTGATAATCGGCGGCAAACCGCAGAAGGATTGCTATGGCGATTTTCAGGAAGAGATGGACATGATAAACCGCGCGCTTTTAGAGCTCTATCTCGAGGGGGATTTCAAGTCACGTGTTTTCACGTTTCCAATTCCAACTTATAACATAACTCGCGACTTTGACTGGGAGAATGGAAACGTTGATTTGCTCTTTGAGATGACCGCGAAATTTGGCCTGCCCTACTTCCAGAACTTCATAAACAGCGATTTATCGCCTCGCGACGTTAGAGCGATGTGCTGCCACTTGCAACTTGACTTGAGAGAGTTAAGAAAGAAGACCGGCGCTTTGTTTGGTGCTGGCGAGATGACAGGGAGCGTAGGCGTCGTGACAATAAACTTGCCGAGGATTGGGTATCTTTCTAAAGACGAGGACGAGTTCTTTGAGAACTTAGAAAGATTGATGTATCTCGCGAAGGAATCGCTTGAGATAAAACGTCGTGTTGTTCAAAGGAACATAGACGAGGGCTTGCTTCCATATACTCGTCGCTATCTTGGAACGCTGGAGCATCACTTCTCAACGATTGGGCTTGTTGGAATGAACGAAGCTTGTTTGAATTTGTTTGGGGAGTCGATAGCGAGTAAGACTGGCCACAAATTCGCGATAAAGGTCTTGAAATTCATGAGAGATAAATTGAAGGAATATCAAGAAGAAACCGGGCACTTATTCAACTTAGAAGCAACTCCTGCAGAGGGGACTTGCTACAGATTGGCTAGAATTGATAAGCAAAAGTTCCGCGACATAAAAACTGCTGGAAAGCAAGAGCCATATTACACCAACTCAACTTGGTTGCCAGTGAGCTACACAGATGACATAGCTTTTATAGTTAAGCATCAAGAGCCGCTTCAAACCCTTTACACAGGTGGCACGGTATTGCACCTCTTTCTCGGAGAGAACATTGGCGGCGAGGCTGCAAAGGCGCTTGTGAAAAAGATATTCACGAAATCTAGGATTCCTTATCTAACGCTAACGCCAACGTTTAGCATTTGTCCGAATCACGGCTACATAGCTGGGGAGCACTTCACCTGTCCAACCTGCAAAGCTCCTTGCGAAGTCTACTCGAGAGTAGTTGGCTATTACAGGCCTGTACAGAATTGGAACAAGGGGAAGAGAGAGGAGTTTAGGGAGAGAAGATATCTAAACGTGAAGAGCTATCTCGCAGCTGCCTAACTCGCTAACTTCTGCTTGCAAGCTCTCGCCAAACTTCCGCGATAAAGGATCAAAAGTTCTCCGCCGCAATCGCAAACGCCGCGAAGCGGAATTCTAGAATAGCTCCGCTTGCATCGCTTGCAGACAAAACACTCCCATCCATCGAGAATCCTTTCCTTCTCAGCTTCGCTTGTTTTTTGAGTGAGAAATCGAGTGTCGCCTATCCTAGTTTGAAAGCCCTCGCCAAGCAGGGCGCCGCGCTCAACACCAACTGCATTCAAAATTCGCTCGATGGCTGGCAGGATCTGATTGGTGAGATAGTAGTTCCAGTCTATTTGAAGGTTGTTCTCCTTAACATAAGCCGGGTCTTCTGCTCTTTTGCTAAGCATGGCGTTACCAGCTATTATCACAAAGCCTATCCTATCTCCGACCTTTGGCGCCTTTGCTGGGTTTCTTCTAGCGAGTTTTTTCGCCAGCTCTATATGCGGCAAAACTCCTTCATAAGCGTCGAGCGGCTTGGTTATGGATTTCACTATCGTTAGCTTTTCAAGTGGAACCTCGTTTCTCTTGAGCTTCTCTATGACCTCGCGAACATAGGCTACAGCTTTTCTAACGTTATTTTCTCGAAGGATGTAGTCGAGCACTTTTTCCTGAGTTTCGCTAACCAAATCGCACCAATCGCGACGAACCGTTTCAATTCCCTTTGTCAAGATCTCGTATTTAACCTTTCCATCGACTTCTTCGCAAGCTAGACCAGCGTATCGCTTTTTCGTTAAGATCAAGAAGGACTTAAAGAGCTTGTCGAAGTCGAGCTCAAGCGTTCCAGGTAATCGCGAGTTCACGTACTCGCAAATTCTCTCTCCAATTTGCTTCGCCTCTTCCATTGACTTTAGCTTCGTCTTTAAGAACACGCTATCTGTGTCTGCGTATATAACTTTTAGTCCAAATTTTTCCTCTATCATTTGCTTCACTTTTTTCAGATTGGCGCGACCAAATGCTGTTATGGCGTTTGCGACGTCCAAGACATAGAGTCTAGCGAGTAAATAGCCAGTATAGCCGTACATCGAGTTTGCCATGTCCTTTAAAGCTAGCTGAACCGCGTTGAGATAGAACTTTCTCTCTCCGCTTGCCTTTTTCGCGAGTTTCTTTATCCTTATTCGCTTCTCAAGTAGTTCGTCCAGGACAGCTGGCATAACGCCACGATAGATATCAGCGCTGACGAACCTCGCTCCAGTAGGAGCTTCTATGTATTTCTCTGGAACTTCATCGGTTATCAGCGTGTCCGGGGAGATGTTGTAAGTCCTTATTATGTTTGGATATAAGGATGTGAAGTCGAGCACTATGGTAAAGCCATCGCTGTGCAGCCCTTTAACTGGTTCTAAAACTATTGCTCCCTTCAGCCCGTGCTTTTCTCTCTCCTTCTCCCTTCTCTTTTTTTCCTTTTCGTCTGGTTTGCATGGCATCAATAGGCCGCGACGCTTGAACTCATAAAGCAAAGCGTTTTCAACGCGCTTGCTTTGCCCACCAAACGTGTCTTGTAAGAGCAAGCCACTCAGCTTTGCTAGCTCAAAGAACTTGTCAAGCAAGCGCTTCTCGGTTATCAGGCGAAGAGCCAGTTCAGCGTCTTTTCTAACGTATTCAACCAACTTCATCAGCTTTTCCTGACCACCATTCCAATACTTAGGAAGCTCGCTTAGGTCTATCTCCACTTTTCCCTCGCCAAGCAATTGCTTGGCGACTGTGTTTAAATCATACCTCTTAAACCGCATCCATGGATCGCGCTTCAATATCTTGTAAGGGTCTACAACAACCCTTCCAATTATCCTGCACTCCTTTCCCTCGTTCAGCTTCTTAACACTAGCTGGCTTCAGATTACACCTTCCAAGCGTAGTTGGCAGCTTGTTCGCCTTAAGCCTTGCTATTATTTGAGGTAGGTCAAAGCCGTGAATGTTATAGCCTATAAGCAAGTCAGGATCGTAATCGTCAAGTATTTGCAAGAACTTTTGGAGCAGTTCCCTTTCGCTTGAAACAGCTATTAAGTTCTCGCCTCCTTTTACACCACGCGCTATTATCGTTAGCTCCTCCTTTCCTTTGTAAGGTGGCGAAAAGCGCATGGAGATGAGAATTATCTCGTTCTCCTCGCTTATTATGCTTCGCTCGTCCTTTGGCAAGCACTCTATGTCAAGCGCTAGCATCCTGAGCTTCGCGTTTCCTTCGCGCTTCACTGGCTTTATGCTTTTCGCCTCTATTGCCTTAACTTTTACGGTCTTCGTTATCGTCGGTCTTCCCTCACAACTAATCCAGCGCATCCCCCCAAGCTCGTGATCGACGAGAAAGCGATAAACGAATAATATATCTGCCTCGTAAATCTCCTGAACAAAGGGGAGCTTTTTCAGCTCCTCTCTGAGCTTTTTAACTAGCTTTGGCGAGGTTAAAGTAAGCTTATAGACTTCGATTTCCTTGCTTGTATACCCAACTCCTCTTTTTCTCTTTACTTTTTCGATGGAAAGGATTTCCTTTCTGTCCTTTAAGAACTCCTCAAGTTCCTCGCTCGCTTTCACATAGAAATAGGGAAGGAAACCCTTGTGGAAGACGCAAACGCTTTCTCCGGCTTCTGTCTTACAAAAAAGCCTTATCACAGGTTTTCCATTCGCCTCTATGTAATCGCAGTCAAGGATCTGGAGTAGCATTCTTAGTCTTCTCCCTGAGCGCTAAAACTCTTTCTCTTTCGCAAGGTATAGGAAGCTGTAGAGATTTCAGTACTTTACGAAACTGTAATCACGAGTAGCGAGGTCTATGAGAACTGGCTTGAACTGGGTAAGCAAAGAGCCAGGGTTGACAAGGGTTATTGACTTGAAGTTCAAAACGCTGGCTTCGTGCGTGTGTCCATAGATAACCAAATCTGGAACCTCTTCGAGCACGAGCTTCTCCTCGTTGCAAATGACATTTGGCCTTCCGAGCAAGCGTTTTTTGAGCATTTGGAGCTTGAACTCGTGAATTAAAAGAATCTTGATGCCGTTGAGCTCTATCATAGCTGGATTTGAGAGCGGAATAAAGACCTCGTTCTTCACTTCAAGCGGTGGTGCTGGGTAACGCTTGTCGTCTATCTCTCCTGGTATCAGGAAAACGCTTTTCCCTTCGAGCTCTTGGAAAAGATCTTCGAGTTTTTTCACATCTCCTATATCACCTGCAATGAAGAGGAATTTGACTTCGCTAAGCCTGAACCACTTCAAAAAGGCTTCCAGTTCCTCTAGAGGGGCTTCATCCAGGTGCAAATCGGAGATTGCTACTATTTTTCCCCTTCCCTTTTTTGGGCTCCTGAGTGGAATATCTGGATAAAGCAAAGCAGAAGCGTAAACCAAATCTCCGAACTTCCTACACTTTATGGCGAGCACATCATCTTTCTCTACTTCCTTCGCGTGCTCTTTATCTATCAAAACGCTACACTTCGCGGTTAAATCCTCGACCTCTAACAAAGTCTTATCGTTTTGGCTTCTTATCTCGCGGACCATCCCTATGATAAAGGCTTCCTCATGCGTTAGCTTGTCTATTGAGACGTAGCTGTAGGGCAAGCGCTGTAAGATTAGCTTTTTCACCTTTTCATATCTGCTCCTGTAAAAACTAGCGAAGTCCTCTACTCTTAGCTCGTTTGGTATTTCTGTCAGGTTGAGCAAGATCTTAACCTTGTCCCCGAGCTCCTTTGGCTCAAAGGCGAGGAAATCGCTAATGTCGAGAACGAGCTTCTCGCTCTCTACTTGGAGAAATCCCCTGTAGTTCTTTGTCCTTGCCAGGAAATCAAGGGCCTTTGGTGTTAGGAGCTTTTCCCTCTTTAGAAAAGCCTCGATTATTTCCCTTTTTCTGTTCTCCATGCTCACACGAAGTAGCCAAACAAGACTCGCTTGATTTGTTCCTTTGCGTGCTCATCGAGAGCGAGAGCTATCTCCCTCGTTCTTCCATATCTTCCGCGTGAAATTGTGCAAGCCTCTATTATCCCGATTAAGGCGAGCTCGTTTATCAAGTCTCCAACCCTTCTCATGGTGAGAACTCGCAGGTTGTTCCTCGTGGCTATGTCCCTATAAACTTTGTAGACTTCTGCTGTCCTCACTTTTTGCTTCTTCGCAAGGCTCTTCATTATCGCAAGCAGCACAGCCTGGGCTTGTTTTGGCAAGCAACGAACAGCCTCGCTTATCCTGTTTATCTCTAGCTTTCTTGCTGCCTCGTCAACGTGTTCCTCAAGTATCTTGCTCGCATTCCTCCGCTCCGCTATTTCACCAGCCAGGCGGAGCAAGTCAAGCGCTCTTCTCGCGTCGCCATGCTCTTGCGCTGCTATTGCGGCGCACTTGTTTATCACAGCCTCGCTTACCACGCCATCGTTAAATGCAAGCGCAGCTCTTTGCTTTAAGATGTCGCGAAGTTGCATCGCATTATAAGGACGGAAGACTATCTCTTCCTCACCAAGACTAGACCTAACCCTAGCATCAAGCTGATTGTAAAGGTTTAGGTTGTTCGTTATTCCTATGAAGCTTATCTTCCCTTTCTGAAGCTCGGCATTTATTCTCGTGAAGTTGTAAAGGAAATCGTCTCCTATCTTATGAAGCAGGAAGTCTATCTCATCAAGTGCGATGATCAAGATGAGCGCTTTTTCCTCAACCTCTCTAAAGAAGCGCCTGTAGAGCAAGTCGGTTGGCAGGCCAGTTGAGGGGACTTCTATTCCAAGCTCTCGTAGCAACTGCGCCAAGAGTCTATACTCGGTATCTGCAACTCGCTTCAGCTTGCAGTTTATGTAAATCGGTTTTATGTTTAGCCCCTCTCTTTCTGCTAGGGCAGCGAGCTCCCTCAAAACGAGTTTTACACAAACCGTCTTTCCAGTTCCGACCCCACCGTAAATGAAAACGTTGCTTGGTTTGTAGCCACGAAGAGCTGGAGCAAGGATTTGGACGAGTTTTTGAATTTCCCTGTCTCTATGTAGTATCTCGTCTGGCATGAACTCCTCTGTTAGGGCCTTCTTATTTTTGAAAACACCTTTATTTCTCATGTATTCAACAAAAAACCCGCGAATCTTTTCCTTGTTGGAAACAAACGAGGAGTTGAAACATAAAGTCAGCTGCGACATCTCTCTATTTCTCCTTAAACTATTTAACCTTTATTTCTTCTGAAACTAACTTTCCACACCCCTTCATTTCCTATGGAAATTTCCTGTAAAGCTAGAATATAACATCGTCATAAGATGCATAAGAAATAAAGGTAGCGTCTGATTAACACCCAAGAGCAAAAACAACATTGAGAGAAGGGTCCAAAAAGAGTTCCATAGGAAATGAAGGTCTCAGATTAGGTTCTCTCTGAGCGTCTTTATCACGTCTTGAATCGGCGTTGAGGCTGGCAAAACTGCGAGTGGAACGTTCTCCAGCTCCGCTATTCTTATCGCTATTTTGCTAACCTCTTCTGCTGTGTGAAACACAACCAAATTTGGTTTGAGACTGGTCACCTTTATCGCCACCATTGGCGACTTTCCACCTGTTATGTGCGTGAATATCAATGCTCGCTCCGTCGTCTTTCCGTAAATTCTAACGAGCTCAAGCGGAGAGAGATACAAAATCGCGACTAAGGAATCTATAACTGTGTAGCCGTGAAGCAACTTCCTTTGGCCTGGTTTTGTCAGCAACTGCGCGCCAATAAGCTTGCAGAACTTCCTTATGCTAACAGGCTCCGCAAGCTCGCGAATGTCCAGAATAGCGTTTATTGCCTTTTCCTTTCCAACGAAGAAGTTCTTGAGAACCTCACAACCTCGAGAGGCATCGATCTCTATCATCGCGTTCACTATCTTCTTTATCATCTTTATCCCAGGGGAGCGACGCCTGTTGTTCTCGTAATCGCTTATCACGCTTGGGGTTATTCCAAGCTTGTTTGCCAGCTCAACCTGCGATATTTTTAACAACGTTCTCCACTTTCTAAGAGTCTTTCCAGGGTTTTCAGAAAGCACAACTTCACCAGCTATTCTTCGCGCGAGCTCGTTCTTTTGCCCCTCTATCGCGAGTTTTTCCATGTTTTTGCTATGCGGTTTTATTTAAATTGTCGAATATTAATTTCAAGTCCTGTCGAAATTCATGCGCGACGTGCTAATAGTTGGGGCTGGGATAGCAGGGAGCTACTTGGCTTGGAAGCTTGGAGAGCTTGGGTATGAGGTGGCAGTCTTCGAAAGGGAAATTAAGACAAAGGATGATAGTGGAATAGTCTCTCTTTTCATCGAAAGGTTTCTCAAACTCCCCAGGAAATTGATTTTTCAGCGAATAAAGGAGTTTAGGTTCCTCATTGGAAAGCGAAGCATAAGCTTGCGCTCCAAAAGACCTTTCGCCTTATTGGTGGATTCGAAGCGGCTGAGAGAGTTGTTAAGGGAGAGGGCAAAAGCCAATGCAGAGCTGCGTTATCTTCCTGTTAGGGCTGTTGGGCAGAAAAGAGATGGCGTTGCCGTGCTCGCTGGAAAGCGTTGGTTCAAGGGCAAGCTCTTGCTTGGTTGTGATGGCGCATGCTCTTTGGTTGCAAGGAGTTTTGGCTTGTGGGGAAAGCGTGAGCTATATCAGGCAGCCTTTTACCGCACTTCGCGTTTAAATGGCGAGGGAATAGACGTAATCCTTGACAAGTCAATCTCAAAGAGCTTTTTTGGCTGGAGAATAGAAAAGCAAGGTGAAATAGGCGTGATAAGGAAAGCCAATGCGAACTTGGCGCTTCGCGAGCTAGCGAGGCGATTTTCGATCAGGTTTGACGCGAAAAAAGCTTCTATTAGCCCAATTGCAATTGGCTCTTGCAAGCCCGCAAGAGGAAGAGCTATCCTTGTCGGCGAGGCTGCACTTCAGACAAAACCGCTGACAGGAGGCGGAATAGTCTTCTCGCTCCTGGGCGCGAGTTTAGCGCTTCGCTTCGTGAAATCTTATCTAGATGGAGAAGTAAAGCTAAGCGACGCAACTAAGCGTTATGAGAGCGAGTGCAGGCGCGTTTTTCAAAACGAGATAAGAGCGCAGTATGCGCTTCGAAAGCTATACTCTTGTTTACCATGGCAAGCAATTAACTTCTTGGCATCGATTCTACCTCGCGGCGTTCGCGTTAACGAACTAACTTACGACCGCGTTTTATCCCTCTTCAAGCTCTTGCCAGATTAAACGTACCTTATCCTAAACTCCCTTCTTTTTCTTTTCAACGCCCTCTTTAGGGAGTCCAAGAACCTTTTCACTTTTTCTCCAATGCTTTCTTCCCTACCAGGATATCTATATCTGAACTTCGGCTTTTCCTCAAATAGCGCTGCTATTTTGTCGTAGAACTTATAAGAGACGCCAATTGCTATGAGAGCAACTATTATGAAGGGGAGCAAGTTTATACCATGCTCCTTATAACCTTGGACGAACAGCTTTGTCTCAACCTCATCTATAACGCTTCGCTCAACCCTCTTGTTTACCTTGTACTGAACTAGTATCGTCTGCCCGGGCTTAACGAGTTTGAAGACGAAGAGAAAGGTTGGATCGCTTTCAACGACTTTCGTGAAGTCTGCTTGTGAGGTGAGCTCTATCTCGCTTGCATTCCTGGCAAAGGCCTTTGGAATCTCCTCTAGGAGCATGAAGTTCTCAAGCTCAAGTTTTCCGTCATACCTCACAGTAGTTAGGAGCTTTGAGTAGTTCTCCTCTATTATCAAGCCTCTTGTTATCTTCACCTGTTTTCTAACCTCGTTAGTCACACTGGCTAGCTTATCTACATCTATGCCACCAACGGTAGCTTCCATCACCTCCTTCAAGGCAAGCGTCAGCTCCTCCTTTATTCTTTCCTCTCCTGTCTTCAGGCTCACGTTTCTTGAGTAAAACCCGATCTCGGGAAGCGTGGTAGTAGTTGTGCTAGTTGTTGTCGTAGTCGTTGTAGTGGTCGTTGTCGTAGTTGTGGTAGTTGTAGTTGTCGTTGTGGTCGTTGTCGTCGTAGTAGTTGTTGTACTCGTTGTAGTTGTCGTAGTCGTTGTCTCGTTCACGGTCGCTGCGTAAAGGCCCGTGACTATCATTGAACTCACTTGCGTGAGGTTCAACGTTTCGCTAACCTCTGCCAGGGCTTGTGATTGGAAAAGGAGAAGCAGGAAAACAGCTAGGAGAAAAATCTTTCCCCTCATCTTTCACCGCTAGCTCGCACTCGAGCGAAATATCATGCTGAAAATCGCGAACCAATCATCGAAGCAACAGAGCGAGGTATCTGCGGGTATTATCATCTTTAGGTAAAGGGAGAATGGGCTTCCGCCATAAGTTATTGACAGACCATAACTAGCATCACTCGGATACTCATTCTCTATCCAAACAACACCGCTCGCAACCTCATCAGTGTTGTTTGTTGTGCTTTGTCCTTTAACTGCATTTTCGTTCATGCTGAGAAAGGCAAAATGATGTTCACTTTCGTTTACAAGCGGTATAACCTTGCTTTGATTTCCAGCACGCGTCCAGTTTGTTAGCTTGAACTGCAAGGTTCCATTTACAGGCGCTGTTAGGTTGACATCAATCTTGAAAAGCCAATAATCAGTTCCGTTAACTAATGCTGTCGTTTTTACCCCGCTTATCGATTTTATTTCAAGCAATTGCTTAGTCGTGACGTTTAAACTACCAGTATAATTCTCCTCCACTGGCACATCGGTTAAATTTCCACCGTCTATAGTAGCGTTGAATGTGCGAGT
>CAZYXF010000014.1:7133-12038 GCA_964651025.1 uncultured archaeon | reverse complement strand
GGAGAGCGCGCGGCTGAAGACCGCGATGTCGTGGGTTCAAATCCCACCCGCCCCATCAATTTAAATTTTAAACTTGTTTCTTCTCATGGCAAGACTCAAGGTTGATGAGACGGGAAAAAACATATTAAAGGCAATGCTCATCGGTTTTTTCTTTGCTCTCATTTGGAGAATTTTTGTGTGGGTTTCAAGCAAAGTCTAGATAAATTGAGCCTGAATTGTAATTATGGCAAGGAAAAGCAAAACTGTGACATGTGAGCTAATTGGCGAGAGGATAATATGCAGGCGAAATTACGAGGCACTTCATCACGAGGGCCATTTCGGGAAAGTAATCAACGGAAAGCTTGAGCTCTCGCTTGTCGAAGCGCTATACCTCTTGAAAAAGAAGCGGATAAGACTTCGGGCTGACAAGAAAACTTTAGACTTTGATTCCCTTTTCAAGCTTGCATGCAAAATTGATAAACGCTTGCCATTTCGCTACAGAGTTTACGAGGATTTAAGAAACCGTGGCTTTGTCGTGAAAACCGGCTTCAAGTACGGCTGTGACTTCCGCGTTTATGAGCGCGGTGTTAAGCCAAAACGCGGACCAAAAACGCCGAGGGAGCACACGAAGTGGGTTGTTTTTTGTGTTCCAGAAATCTACACCTGTAGCTTTCATGAACTTGCGAGAGCGGTTAGGCTTGCGCAGAACATAAGGGCCCGCATGTTGTGGGCGGTGGTTGATGAGGAAGGAGACGTAACTTATTATGAAGTCGTTAGAATAGTTCCATAGCGCGATCATAAGGTTAGAAAATTCGAATTTAAACTCGTGAACTTAGAAATAAGAATGGTGAGAGGTAAAAAACGGGCAAAACCGGAGATAAGCCTGTTTTTCGAAGTGCTTCGCGTGCTGTTAGCAGTTATCTACGGCTTTGTCGTCGGAAGCATCGTTGGCTACGTTTGCGACGCCTTTGGGATTAGCCCGGTTATGGCTGGTGCTCTTATCGGTGGGCTAACAGGAATAACAACGCTCTTGATATTTGCCTCGTGATAGAGATGGAGCTGAAGAGCAAGCTATTGCTTTGCCTAACCGTAGGGATAATAATCGGTTTATTAGTTGGCTTCTTTGGCGCGTTAGTTGGCCTGCCAGTTGAGCTTACAGGCGGGATAATTGGTCCAATAGTAGCTGGTATCATCGCTTTTGTTTTCCTTCAAGCCTAGCAAAGCTTACTTCTCCGCTCTTGAGCTTTGAGAGCAGTTCCCTTAGCTCGCTTATTTTGACGCGGATTTGTTTTGTCGTGTCCCTATCTCGAATTGTAACAGTATCGTCTTCCAAGGTTTGATGATCTATGGTTATGCAAAACGGCACCCCAATTTCATCTGCACGCGCATATCTCTTGCCAATGCTGCCTTTCTCGTCATAGAAGACCGCGAACTCGCTTTTGAGAAAATTATAAATCTCCTTGGCCTTCTCCGGCAAACCATTCTTTGAGACCAATGGAAAGACACCAGCAATATATGGGGCTAATTTAACAGGCAATTTCAGCCAAGTCCAATCTCTATCATAGCCTTTTTTCCTGTAAGCATAGAGAAGCAGCGCAAGTATGATTCGCTCAAGGCCAAAAGATGGCTCAACAACATGGGGCAAGACTTTTTTGCCATTTACCATGACTGATAAGTCCTTTCCTATATGTTTCCCATGGCTTCTTAGATCGTAATCAGTTCTGTAAGCATTCCCGACTACTTCTTTCCAGCCAAAGTCGTATTTTATCTCAAGGTCGAAGTTACCGCCAGAGTAGTGCGGCGTTTCTTCTGGAAGCATGTGTCGAAACCTTATGGCTTCTCTTGGTATGCCAAGTTCTAAGAAAAATTGCAGTTCTTTTGCCATGAAGAACGCCATCCACTCATTTGGCAAGATTTTCTCCTTAACCGCATCTTCTGCCTTGATCAAAGTTATCTCTTCGCTTCCCTTTCTTTGGGCCTCTCGCGTCAGGACTGGGAGCTTAACATCCCTGACTTCGTTAAAGACAGGGCAACTGCTGTTGTCAGGATCGAAGAAGAGCTCAATTTCCATTTGCGTGAATTCCCGAAGCCTTATCAAAAACCTCCTTGGCGATATCTCATTTCTGAAGCTCTTTCCTATCTGTGCAATTCCAAACGGCAGCTTGGCGCGCATCGCCTTGAAAACCCGAGGAAATGCAAGGAATATGTTTTGCGCTGTCTCTGGCCTTAGATAAGCAGGCTTTCCGCCAACTGGGCTAACTTCTGACTTGAACATCAAGTTAAAAACTCTCACTTCGCTAAGCTCGCCACCGCAGCGCGGACAGGAAAGTTTATTCTTCTTTATTATCTCCGTTAACTCGCTCTCACTCTTGCCTTCAACGAAAAGGCCAAGCCTTTCCTCTATTAGATGATCAGCTCGATAAATGCTCTTGCACTTTTCACATTGCGTTATTGGATCGACAAAGCACTTCAAGTGCCCAGAGGCTATGAAGACGCTCTCTGGCAAGAGCAAACTTCCGCTTAGCTCGACTATGAAGTCATATGGTTTAACGAAGAACTCGCGCCAGAGCTCGAGCAACTTGTTCCTTATCGCTACGCCTATTGGCCCATAATCGTAAAAGCCAGCATAGGCTCCGTGAATCTCTGCAGTTGGAAAGATTATGGCTCGTCTTAGACAAAGCTCGTAAACTTCTTCTATTCTCGTCATCTTAAACCTTTGGCCTTAGGGATAAAAGAGTGACGGAAGTAGTAAAAGAATGAAGCTAAAGCTCGTGTGCTTAACGCTTGCTGTTTTGCTCGCGGTTCAAATAGCAAGCTGTAGGGAGCTCGTAAAAGAAAACGAGGTTTCAATGTTTGTTCCTGCTGTCGAGAAAACCGCAAGCGGCTATCGTGGAGTTTTGGCTAAGCTTACAGTTATCGTGAAGCCAGGCAGCGGTCACGTCTTCATCGACACGCTTCCATTAACAGAAATCGACACGCAATCGAGCGCTCGTTTAGCCAAGGAAGCTGTTGAGAACGTGCTAGATCTCGAGCTAGACGACGTTGATCTTTACTTCATAATAAGGAGCGACTCGCCAATCATCGGTGGCCCATCTGCTGGGGCTGCAATGGCAGTCGCAACGATAGCTGCCTTGCTGAACTTAACGATAAATCAGAGCGTGATAATGACAGGTGCTATAGCAATAGATGGGAGCATAACCCCGGTTGGTGGCCTGCTCGAAAAAGCGGAGGCAGCAGCTTTACACAATGCTTCGATTTTTCTAATACCAGAAGGTCAATCGATGGTGAGAGTAGCGCAGACAGTCGAGGAAAAATTCCCGTTTGGCATATCGATAATAACGCGAACGAAAACCGTGAATCTCATCGAGTATGCATGGAAGAAGTGGAAGCTAAAGGTCGTTGAGGTTAGAAGCGTTGAGGATGCCCTTCGCTATGTTTGTGGCTATACAATAGCAAGGGTGATGCCGAAAACAGAGAAAGTGATGCCTGGCGAGGAGATGAAAGGGCTTGCAAGCTCTTTCCTTAACGAGACTATTCGCATGTATCGTGAAGTTTCTGAGCTAGCGAATAAAACCCTGCTTCCGATAGCGTATGAAAGCCATGTTAAAGGCGCAATATCTGAGGCAAGTTCAAAGATAAAGGATGCGGAGATGCTGATGGAGAACAAGAGCTACTATTCTGCTAGCAGCTCCAGCTTTGTCGCGCGCGTCAAGCTTTACTACGCAAGCATCTTGATCAAGCTCGCGAGAAGCAGAGATGCTGCAAGCGAGCTAGAAAACGTGCTTGAGAATTTGGAAGAGAAATTGAAAAGTTGTGAGTTGGAATTAGAAAAAAGAGAAAAGGAGATAAACAGCGTGGCAGATGTTGAGCTGGTTGCGATAGCTGGAAACAGGCTAAGTGAAGCTAAAGAAAAGCTAAGAGAAGCTTGGAAGAGTTATTACGAAGGTGATTTCACGAGCTCTGTTAGGCAGGTTTCTCTTTCACTTGCGAGAATCGATAGCGTTTTCGCATGGCTTTCGTTGCTCGATGAATTTGAGGGCAACCTAGTCTTCAACGCTTCTTCCTTGAGAGAAGCTGCGATGCGAAGAATAGAAGATGCTAGAAACCTGGCGACTTATGCAAACGTCTTAGGGATAAGTGTTGATCGTTGCCTTTCCTTGATAGACGAAGCTCAACGCTCCTATGAGCGCGCGGATTATGCTGCAGCCCTTTACGATGCGATCGCTGCAAGAGCGCTTTGTGACGCTCTCCTTTTGGTTTCACAACTCGACGAAAAAAGAATTGAAGAGAATCTAGAAAAAAGCAGAGAAGATGCGCTCACAGCAATTGCCGCAAGTGAGTTAAGCGGGGTTACTCCTATCATGGCCAAGAGTTACTATGAGCTTGCAGAGAGCTTGGAAGACGCGAAGGAAAAGCTGCTTTACTACACTTATGCAAAGTACTTCGCTAAGTTCAGTCAGATGCTTGCGAGAGAGATGAAACAAAGTGAAAAGAAAAAAGAAGTCGAAATAGTTGAGGCTCCTGTCGAAATTAAGACCGAAAAGAAAAGCTTAGTTGAAGCTCGCGGGCTTGCTTGCTTTTGCCTTGGGTTTTTAGGCGGTTTCGTTATATCACTATTAGCTTCTAGGAAAAGAAAGGTGGGAAGATGGAGAAAGAAGAGGAGGTGATGGAGTTCTGGAAGAAAAATAGAATTTACGAGAAAGTCAAAGCGAGATGCGAGGGAAAGCAAAAGTTTTACTTTCTCGATGGGCCTCCCTATGCAACTGGAAGCATTCACATTGGAACCGCGATGAACAAGATCTTGAAGGACGTTTACATCCGCTTCTTCCGCATGCTTGGGTATAACGTTAACGATCAACCAGGTTTCGACTGCCATGGGCTGCCAATAGAGAACAAGGTTGAGAAAGAACTTGGGTTCAAGAGCAA
>CAZYXF010000014.1:0-7033 GCA_964651025.1 uncultured archaeon | reverse complement strand
TCGAGGACATCGCCATCTTCGTCAAGTTCAAAGTCCTTGGCAAGGAGAATGAGTATTTGGTTATTTGGACTACAACGCCATGGACATTGCCTGGAAATGTGGCGATAATGGCGCATCCAGAGATAGAGTACGCAAAAGTTAAAGTTGGTGGGGAAATCCTCATCATAGCAAAGAACTTGGTCGAAGCCACAATGAGAAAAGCGGGAATTGAGGAATATGAGATAATCGAGGTGATAAGTGGAAAGAAGCTAGAAGGAACAAAGTACGAGCATCCGCTTGGGGATTTGCTTCCCTATTCGAAAAAATACAAGGAAATCTATCGCGTTATTCTAAATTCGCAGTTCGTTAGCGAAACCGAGGGAACTGGCTTGGTGCATGCTGCTCCTGGGCATGGGCAAGAGGATTATAAAGCTTGTAGGGAATACGAACTGCCCGTAATTTGTCCAGTGGCTATGAACGGCGTTTTCAAAGAAATCGAATTCCTCCGCGGGAAAAAAGTCGAGGATGCAAATGAAGCGATAATAAAAGAGCTTGAGCGAAGAGGTGCGCTCCTTGCGATTGAAAAGATAAGGCACGATTACCCGTTTTGCTGGAGGTGTGACTCAAAGCTCTTGCTCTTGACGTGCGAGCAATGGTTCTTCGCTGTTACTAGGATGCGGGATTTGCTGTTAAGGGAGAACGAGCAAATAGTTTGGTCTCCGAGCTGGGCAAAAAAGAGGTTTGAGAACTGGCTTCGCAGCCTAGGAGACTGGCCGATATCAAGACAGCGCTATTGGGGAATTCCGCTGCCAATTTGGCGATGCGAGAACTGCGACGAAATACTCGTTATCGGCTCTATAGAAGAGATAAAACAGCACGGCGGTGAAGTTCCGAGGGACCTGCACAAACCACACATAGACAAAGTTCTCCTAACTTGTCCGAAGTGCGGCAAGAAAATGCGAAGGGTTAGCGATGTTCTCGATGTTTGGTTTGATTCTGGCGTTGCACCGTGGGCATCTCTTGGCTACCCGCGAGAAAAAGAGAAGTTCTCGAAGCTATATCCAGTCGATCTCGTGATAGAAGGTCCAGATCAAATTCGTGGCTGGTGGAACTCGATGTTGCTAACTAGCGTTATGACGTTTGGAAAGCGCAGCTTTAATCGAGTTTTGATGCACGGATTTGTTTTAGATGCGCATGGCGTTAAGATGAGCAAATCAAAGGGCAATATAGTTACACCAGAAGAAGTCATAGCTCGCTATAGTCGCGACACGCTGCGAGCCTTTTTCCTGGCTTCGCCGCCATGGGAAGACTACTATTTCAAATGGGAGGAAGTTGAGAAGGTTAACAGGTATCTCAACATAATAAGGAACGTGTACAAATACGTCGCCACTTACGTTGAAAGCCCAGTTAAAGAAATTGAAGCTATTGAAAGCTCGCTTGAGATCGAGGATGAATGGATTTTGTCAAGGCTAAACTCAACTCTGCGAACTTGCGAGGAAGAAATGAAAAGGCTGAGGCCGCACTTAGCCTTTCGCTGCCTGCTCGATTTCGCTGTTGAAGATCTTTCCAGATGGTACATAAAGCTCGTTCGCGATCGAGTCAAAGGGCTGCGAGGCGAAGCGAGCAAGCTAGCTGCTCACTCAACTTTGCTCAAGGTTTGCGAAACGCTTTGCAGAGCTCTTGCTCCTTTCGTTCCTTTCCTTGCGGAAATCTGCTACTGGCGAATCTCTAACTTGTTAAAGGATCGAGAAGAGAGCGTTCACCTCTGTGAGTGGCCGGGTTATGAAGAGGAGAAAATAGATAGAGAATTGGAGCAAGGGATGGAGATTGTAAGGGAAATCTTTAAGGTTTGCTGCAACCTCAGGCAAAGAGCTGGATTGAGGCTTCGCTTTCCGTTAGGCGAGCTTGCCCTGTGCTTAAAGAGCGAAGCTAAAGAAAGCGTTGAAAGGCTAAAGGAGGTTGTAAAGCGGTGTTGCAATTGCATGAAGCTCAACTTTTTGGAAAGCGCTAATGAGATACCAGGTGATTATGAAAGGCAAGAGTTCTTCGCAGGAATTGTTGCAATTCCAAGAGAGTTGGACGAGAGCTCAATTAAGCTGGCTTTTATTCGCGAGCTTGCAAGGGCTGTTCAAGTCGAGCGAAAAAGGCTCAAGTTAAAAGTAAACGAGCTAGTTAGATTAAAGCTCGACTGCGATGAGTGGTGCAAAAAGGCGATAAGCGAAAGGGAAAACGAGTTCAAGCTGAGAATTGGGGCTAAGGAGCTCGTTTTCGCACCGATAGAAAAAGATTTCGTGAGCGTTAAGATATTTGAGCGTGAAATTAAATTAAGAATTGAGCGTGATTGAGATGCGTAAGTCTATGAACGACTTGCTTGAGCTAGCGAAGCTGATAAAAGACGAGAAGTTAAGAAAGAAGACCGTTGAGCTTTTGAAGGACTTCGAGGCGTTTAACGAGGACTTTAGGCTTGAAAAGCAAAAGTTCGCAGAAGCTTATGGTGGGCCATCTCAGTTTCATCACGCCTATAAAGGCGGGTTGCTCGACCACACTTATAGCGTTACAAGGCTCTGCATAGAGATAGCAAAGGTTTTGAAGGAAATTTACAAGGCTGAGATAAACATGGATCATTTAATCTGCGCTGCCCTGCTTCACGATTTGGCAAAGGTTTATTGTTTTGAAAAGCGCGGAGCTGGCGTCGTTCACAAAGATGTTCCGCTTGATCATGTTGTTTGGACCGCTTGCGAGCTCTATGCGCGAGGGTTTCCAAAGGAAGTCGTTCATTGCGTTGCTGCACATGCTGGAAAAGAAGGGACGACACTTCCACAAACAATCGAAGCTTGGATTTTATTTTACGCAGATGCGATTGATTCAATAATCCACGCCTCCTTTTTCCAACAGAGAAAAGTGATCGTGCTTTTGGGCGAGTGATGGGAGAAGTGAATGGCAATGGAGCAAGAAATAAGAAGACGGGCTGTTAAATTCCTCGCTGATTTGAAAAACTCTTCAGTTGCTGTTTTCTTTCACGATGACGGCGATGGCATATGTAGCGCTTGCGTGATGAAGCGCTTCGCGGAAAGAGAAGAAGTAGAAGCGAGCTTTACTTCAATAGCCATGCCCCCAAGCAGCGAGCAAAAAAGGCACATAGTAACAACGCCTTCAAGTCGCTTTGTTCTTTTGGACTTAGGCATGGACCAATTTCCAAGCGTCATTCGCTCATTGGAGAAAAAGGGCAAAGTGCTGATCATAGATCATCACAAAGTACATAACAACATGAACTCGGAAAATGTGATTCACTACAACCCGCTTCTCTGGAAGGAAAATGTCTACCTTGCAGCTAGTTTGCTCACCTACGAGCTTTGCAACGAGATAACAGACTTGAACGATTGTGCTTGGATTGCAGCCATTGGCGTGATAAGCGATTGCAACGTAAAGGATGCGAGGTTTTTCTTATCCAAGGTCAAGGAAATGTATCCGGGATTTCTCAAGGACGTTGAAAACCCGTTTGACTCGAAATTTGGAAAGCTCGTTCAATACATAAGTGCTGTTCGCTCCCATGGAATAAGCTGCGAGACCATAATGGAGAGGTTGTCAAAGTTTTCCTCTCCGCATGAGATGCTTCACGATGATTGGTTCAAAAGCTATTTTACGCGGTTTTTGGTAGAAATGGAAAATGAGATCGAAAACGCTAGGTCAAAATCCCTGAAGTTCGGCTCTTTCCTCTTTCATGAGCTGAAATCGAGATTGAGGATAAGGAGTGAGCTAGCAACCAGGCTCAGCTTTCTATTTCCAGATAAAATAGTCTTCGTCTACAAGGTTAGCAACGACATGGCAAAAATTAGCGTTCGAACACAGCGCGATATAGATCTCTATAGCTTCCTTAAAGATGTGCTCTCCAACTTCTCTTTCAAGAACTTCGGCGGTCACAAAAGGGCTTGCGCGATTGAAATGAGCATGAACGAGTTTCAAAGGTTCATTGAATATCTTAAATCCTTGCGATTACCATAGCATGGTCCTTTTCATAGGGTTCGAGATTTATCAGCTCTAACACCTTGAAACCGGCCTTCTTGAGTTTATCGCACTCGGCTTTGTATATCTCGCTTGGCTCTTTCGTAACGTCTATGCTTCTCGACTTTATGGCTATCATGAGCCAGCCATTCCTCTTCAAAAACTCTCTGGCATTCCTTATCGCTATGTCAACCTCATCTGGCTGGGCTATATCGCAATAGACGACGTCAACTAATTCCACCCAAGCATAGCTTTCCGTCTTTCTCGCATCTGCAAGAATTGGAACGAGGTTTTTCCTATCCTTCGCCATTTCTAGAAACTCGCGAAAGATTCGCGGTGAGAATTCAACAGCATAGATTATTCCGTTTTCTCTTACTATGTCGCTAAAGTGGCTTGGCGTTGTACCAGCAGCCGCGCCAAGGTAAAGGACTTTAGTTCCGTTTTTTATCGGAAAGTTTTTTAGCTCATTTAATATAGCAGCGGCTGCCTTGCTTCTATATGGGTTCCAAACCCTGTATTCCCTTTTTCCCACTTTGATTAGCTCCTCTCCGTAAACGCTTTTTCCCGGAACCAAGTTCAAAGTGGCTATCTGACCCTTTATCCTGTAAACGCCGTCAAAAATCTCCTCAACCTTCATCTTATCGCCCCGATTTCACGAAGCTCTTTTAGCAAGTCTTCTTTGAGCTTATCGCCAATAAATCGCGATGAGTAATAATCGACCTTAAAGGCTATCGCCAGTTTCGCTGCTATGGCACGAGCTATCTTGCCGCGAAGCTTTTTTGGAGCATTCCTTATGAACTTACACTCGAATATTATCCCGTGCTTTGGCGGCTTTGCCCGCTTGCTTCTCAAATGACGAAACAGGGCTTTTTCTGCTCCTAATAGCTGAATCGTTGAGCTCGCAGCCTTTGCGAGCTTTTCAAGTGAGCCTGCCTTTGCTATCAATTTCGCGACGATTATGGGCTCAACAACAGAGCAAGCATTTGGCGCTATTTCGCGCGCTAATTCGCTTGCCCTTGACTTTATCTCGTCTATCATGCTCGCAATTTTTAGCGAGAGCTCGGCGATATTAGTGGCAATTTCAATTTCCTTTTCTTCAAAATCAAGCCCAACACTTCCGCCATAGCCTGGAAAATTTTCCCTTCGCTTGTACTTAGCTATAAGCTTAGCAAGTCTTTCACCCTTATCTCTTACTTCTGGATAATGCACGAGGTAAAACTCGCGGAGTTGGGAAAGGAGTGTGTTCTCTATTTTGGTTAAAGAGTTCACAATTGATATCAACCGCACTATTAGCATGTCTTTTTTCATAGCCCTTTTCATCCTGCTTCGTGTTAGCTCAAATCCAACATCGGAAAGAAAAGCGTTAAGCTCGGCCTCGCTTTTGCAAAAGCCTAGCTCGATAGCTAACTTTCGCCACCTCTCTCTCGCGAGCCTATAGTCGACTTTTACCTTTCCTTTCAATTTTGAAGTGAACTCGTTAGGTATGGGCGATTCCAATAAGCGAGCCGCTTTTTTCGGATCTTTTGGAAAAAGCTTGTAGCTCGCTAACTTTCCATTCTCTTCAAATGCAAAATAACCAATTGGCGTTTTGGCAACGTACAACATGAAATTCGGAGCAACGAAGGTTAAAAAGAAAAGCTTTTTCTCGTAAGCAAGGGAATGGGAAGGGTAAAAACAGGGGATATCAAGAGGCTTGCAAAGAAACTCATAAGGGAAAATCCCTCCTTATTTTCCACGGATTTCCAAAAGAACAAGGAAGCGCTAAAGCAGCTAGGGATAGAACACAAGAGGTATAGGAACAAGCTGGCTGGTTACATAACGAGGCTAATGAAAAGAAGCGCTACCGATTAGCTCACGCTGTTATGAGAGTACCTTTTACCCTTTCTCCTATAAGAGCTTTCTTCAAGTTGTTAGGAACGTTACCGTTGATTATCAACGACTCTATCTTGAACTTCCTAGCTAGTTCATAGAAGGTCATGACTTTATGGAGCATGCCACCAGTTACATCAACGCCGTGCGACGAACCAAGATACTTCTTTATCTCCTCTATGTTCTCCCTGTTGATGACCTTCACCACTTTCCCATTTGCATAAACGCCATCTGTTATACCACATGAGATTATCGTTATTCTTTCCTTGCTCCTCCTCCTGAAGATCTTTGCCAACTCGCAAAGGATTTTCTCAGTTGAGTATATGCAACAACCTCTTTTATCATCGAAAATCACATCACCATAAACCACTGGGAGCATGTCGTACTTCAACGCCCTTAATATAGCGTCGACGTGAAACAGCTTTGTTTGTCTGTTTTTTGCAATCAAAATCGCAGATGGCTGTATCGATATTGCGTTTTCACCAGCTTCTAAAAGCGCTTCGACTATCATTTGATTTAGTATCGCGGCATCCCTATGGACAATTGCAATGCCTTTTATGCTCTGCTCGTTTACTATGCCTTCTGCCGTTTTATATCGCTTCGCAGATGTATGAGGAAAGCTTCCACCACCATTTCCAAGAACAAGCTTAAATTTTCTTTCTCTTCTCGCCTCTGCTATCTCTCTTGCAAGCCTTTTTATCACCCGCTTTCTCGCTTTATATGGCTTTGTCTTATCTGTTATCAAGCTTCCTCCGAGCTTGACCAGGTAGAGCATGAATATTTCTGTGCGTTAAATTAGAGTGTTTTTCATTTTCCTCGTCAATTGGCGAGTGCAGCTTTGAATTGAAAAGCATTTAAAAGAAGCGTGAGCAAAATCTCCTTGTATGCTAAAGACTTGCCCTAAATGCGGTAGCTTAATGATAGCGAAAAAAGAAGGTGATAAAGTCGTCTTAGTTTGTCAAGGTTGTGGATACAGAGAAGCAAGTGAGGGTGAACATAGGTTTGAGACAAAAACGAAAGGAAAGAGTGAGATAATAGTCGTTGAAAAGGACGTGAAGTTGCTTCCAACAACGAAGAAAAAATGCCCTCGCTGCGGTTATGGCGAAGCTTATTATGAGCTTCGTCAAACTCGGGCTGCTGACGAGCCACCAACCCAGTTTTTCATATGCAAAAAGTGTGGCTA
>CAZYXF010000013.1:0-12795 GCA_964651025.1 uncultured archaeon | reverse complement strand
TGTTAAGCGTTGTAGCTTTCTTCATGCGCGGCTTTGTTCCACCAACTTCAAGAATGAGCGACACAGATGCTTGGAACCAGGGATGTGGAACGTGGCGAATGCGCGGCTGCAAGCTGATGGACGTCGATGACATAACAATTCCTGGCTACGATTACGATGGTGATGGGGTTGATGACACACTTGCAGAGGCTTGCTCTCGCGTCTTTGGTTTTGCACTTGGTGATAGCACAACTCCAGGAACAGCGCTTTACGGAAGCGAGGCAACAGCAGAAGAGATAGCGGCAGGGACCTATGTAGCTAGCGATAACCCATGCTGGGCTAGGTGCTGTGGAACCTAGCTTTTGTTTTTGTTTTGTGATATCATGCTCGCGAGCTTTCGCCTCTCGGTCGAGTGGATAGTCATAATGATAGGTTTAACCCTTGCGGTCGGCTTTCTCTTTCTCTTCTCCTCTGGCATGCTGATGCCAGCGGTTGGCCAGCTGAACGACATGCAGGCTTGGCAAAGAGGTTGCACAGCGTGGAAGCTACGCGGTTGCGAACTCGACGATTGCAGCAACCTGAAGATCGAGGGCTATGACCCTGATGGAGATGGACAGCCAAATAGCGTTTGCGACGCATGTCAAAGAGCATTGGGCTTGAGCACAGCAGATGAATGCAGAGCTAGGTGTTGCGGCTGAGCCTTGAGATGCGATCGAACAAGTCAACCGGAAGTTTTTCTCTATTCTCAAGAGTCAGCCAAATGACCTCGCCGTATTTTCTAAACTCATCGACGAGCTTTCGATGAAGAGTCGCAACAACTATTTTATCTCCCTTTAAAACGCGAAGCAGAGCTTCCTTAAACCTTTTGGAAAAGAGCTCCATCTTTCCAATCTCATCTATGAGCAAGATTTTAGCACTCGATTCCAAAATAGGAACGGCAATTGATTCAAGAGCTTCTAAATCGAGCCAATAGCCAGCGAACTTCGCGCTTGGACTTTCGAGCTTGAGCTTTTCCCTTGAAGCAAAGAGCTTTGTTTCACTGCTTTTCAAGTCCCTTATCAAGAAGCCAATCCTTTTGCCTTTAACCCTTATGTCCGGCGTGACAAAACCAGCGAAATCGATTTTTTCGCGCTCGAGCAAGCTCGCGAGCTTTAGCATGGCGGTTGTCTTTCCAATTCCAGGAATTCCTGTAATGAAAACCTTCACGACTTCTCTACCTTAGCTACTACTATCCTGCAAGGAGTCGGCAACTTATAGCTCGCCTTTTTTAAAGCTTCTTTCGCCAGTTTTAAGTGCTCTTTTGGGACTTGAATTTCCATTAGTATTTGACCAGCATCGACTTGCGCGGCTGTTCCGATTGGTTTTCCGAAGGCTAGTCGCATTCCCTTTTGATACCTATCCGCTCCTGCCCCAGTGGCGAGTGGGTTCTCCCGCAAAACGTGGTGCGGATAGACGCGAACCCGCATGAAGAATTCCTTTAGCTTCTTTTCCACGTGCTTAAGAGCGACAACACGTGCAGCTTCTAGAGCGTTGTGCCTTATCTGGCAAGCTCGCTTCGCAATTAGATAAACGACAGCGCTGTAATCGCCTTTTTTACCCATTTCGAACTGTCTTATTCGCGGAGGGGGAACGCCCTTCACATAGCTCTTCCTCGGGTTCTTATAAGATATTCTCGTGTAAGGTCTCTTCAGCTTGCGATAACAACGACCTGGTCGAAGCTTCGCCATTATTGCTCGTGAAACCTCAACGATTTAAAGCATTTCGCGGATTTAGCATGCTCGACGACTTTTGACACGTTCTCTTTAAAAACCTTTTCCCCTCTTTTCGGATCTCTTGTCACAAAGCGAAGCTCGTATCTCGGAGCAGAGATGTAGTGAACCTTCAGACCAAGTTCCTTTGCCTTCAACAAAACCGATTTTATTCGCTCTATCCCATCTGGCTCAAGTGTTTGAAGCTCTATCAGTGCTTTAAAGGTGTGCTCTTTTTTTCGAAAGAGCTTTTTAACCTCTTCGAGTAGCTCTGCTCGCCAACTCTCTGGAAAGAGCTCAAGCGCAGCTTTCTTACCTCGATGAACGTGCTCGAGACAAGCGTAAAGGCTACCGTAAACTTCTTTCACCTTTTCCACGACTTTTGGAAGCTTTCTCCTCTCCTTCACAACCCTGGCAACGTGCTCCAGCAAGTTCTTCGCCCGCTTTTCAAGCTCGTACTCGTGCAGTTTTTTCAGTTTCTCCTCTTTTTCAACGAGCCTTATCGATAGCATTGGCATCTCTCCTAGCTTGATAACCTTTGCCACAACCAAATCGCCCTCGCGCAAGTGATGCCTTATATCACGAACGAGTTTTTTCGCGACCTCGCGAACTGGTATTATACCTTCGATTCCAAGCTCTAGGATTTCAACGCTAGCTGAATGGGGAAAGAGCTTCTTCACCCTACAAACATAAGCTTTGCCCTGCTCTAGCTTTGTCACCCTTTCACCTGAAGACCTTTATTATGCTCCCCTTTATCCTCGCCTTTCCGCCACGAGGTTTAGCAAGCAGTGCTCCGCAAACCAAGCAGCGAACTTCTGTTGATGCCTTGTTGAATATCACCTGCTCGTTTTTACATCGCTTGCAGCGAACGAGCAAAAACTTCCCCGGCATTTAACTTAAAAAGCTGTGAAACTTTAAATTCGCCATGGCAAAAGTGAAAAAACAATGGTTCAAGATACTGGCGCCTGACTTTTTAGGCAAGATAGAGCTTGGAGAAACGCCAGCGAGGAGCATAGAAGATGCGGTTGGGCGAACTTTAACCATACCTCTCATTTCAATCTTCCCAGAAACCGACAAGTTCTACATGAAGCTGAAGTTCAAGATAGTTGGCCATGAGAACAACGTGCTGCTAACGCGGTTCATTGGTCACGAAGTAGTTCGCGAGTACATTTCGCACATAGTCAGAAGGGGGACATCAAGGGTCGATAATAACCTTGTTGTTAAGCTGAAAAGCGGAGAGCGAATTAGAGTCAAGGGCATTTTGATTTTCGCGGATAGGGTTAACAGGAACATGAAGCGAAAAGCGAGAAAGATAATGGACAACGTTGTCACGAGCTTTGCGAAGCGAATGAACTTCGCGGAATTCGTAACGAGCATGATCGATGGAACTATGGCAAAGCAAATGCGAGATCTTTGCAAAAAGATTTACCCGGTTTCAAAAGTCGAGATAAGGAAAAGCGAGGTCATCTCGTTTTGAGTTCTCCTCGACTCTTGTAACTTACATCCTTTAGCTTTTCATACAACTTCCCTATCTCCTCGATATTCTCCACCTTCTTGAAGTTCTCAAGCTTTAGTCTAATTTTCGTGCCGTTTTTCAACAACGTAAATGGCTCAAGGTTGTCGTTTACTATTTCTCCAGGTGCTGTCCATGAGTAAGGACCCATGATTATGCCGGGATACACGCTCGTGTTTATCCCAAGTTTGCAACCATCTGCCATTACAACGCCAAGCTTTCTTCTACCAGAGTCAATCAACTTTCCCTTGATGAGAACTCTTACGCTTGCGTTGTCATGCCTCAGATTCGCGATAATAGAACCTGCGCCTAGATTACAGTTCCTCCCTATTATGGAATCGCCAACATAGGTGAGATGTGGTATTTTTGTCCCGCTCCAAATTATCGAGTTCTTTACCTCGACGAAGCTTCCGATTTTGCAATTAGAATCAATGAAGGTGAACGGCCTTATCCTGCAGTTTGGCCCAAGCTCACAATTCTCGCCGATGAAGACAGGACCTTGAATGTAGCTCCCACTTCTTATCACGCTTCCCTTGCCTATAACAACGCTTCCCTTTATCACACTTCCTTCTTCTATTTCACTTTCCTCGCTCACGCTTCTCTTCACGTTTTTTAACAGGAGCTCATTAGCTTGCAACAAATCCCAAGGATATTTTAACGGGAGCCAGTTTACAATCTCAACCGCTTTTATTTCGTTTTGCTTAGCCAAGTGGTTTATAAAGTCTGGCATTTGCGACAGCTCGCGCTCTTCTAGGATCTCGAGCAAGCTTGAATCGAGATGATACAAGCCTGTGCTTACGATTCCAGCTCTCGTAACGTTTGGCTTTTCAACGATTTCAACCACATTTCCATTCTCGTCAATCCTCACCTCACCAAAGTTTGACACGTTAGCGACTCGAGAAACAGCAAGAGAGTTGGCAACGCTTAGCACTTTCTCTATTTCGCTCGTGAAGTAAAGATCGCTTCCATTTAATATCAAAATCGATTTTTCTTTAACCGTTGGCTTCGCTTTTAGCAGCGCATGCGCTGTTCCAAGTTGCTTTGCTTGGGTAACGAACTCGATCTCGCATTTTTCTTTAATCCAAGAGCTTTCAACAAATGCCTTTATCTTCTCCCCTAAATAGCCAAGGACTATCGTTATCTTGTTAACGCCCGCCTTGAATAACTGCTCCAAGTTGTGCTCAAGAATCGCTTTACCCGCGATTTTAAAAAGAGGTTTTGGCAAGGTATAGCTGAGTGGTCTCATCCTCGTTGATTCACCTGCTGCTAGAATTACGGCTCGCGCGCTCATGTGATCACTGCGGTATTTCCGATTTTATTTCGTTCGCCAAGTTTTCCAGTTTCTTGAACACGGATTTCGTTTTTCCCTCATAAACGATAGTTATCTTTTCTTCTGTGTTGCTAGCTCTAACGCAAATCCAACCATCTCTTACGCGAAGTTTAATTCCGTCGATTGTCTCCATCTCGTAGCCGAGCTTTTCGAATCTCTCCTTTAGTTTTTCGACGAATTTGTGCTTCTCCCCTTTCTTTACGGGAACTCTCTCTTTCTTGAGGAAAGGCAGCTTTATCCTCTTCCTCAGCTCACTCAATCTTTGCTTCTTCCTTGACAAAAACTCAAGCAGTTTTAAGCTTGCGAAGAGCGCGTCGTCGAGTCCAAACACCTGTCTGAAGTAATAATGGCCGCTGAGCTCACCGCCAAGCGTCGCTCCTTCATGAAACATCTTTTCCATTATGTAGGTGGTGCCAACCCTGCAAAGGATCGGGATAGCCCCGGCTTTCTCAATCGACTCTATTATCACATCGCTTGTTAGCACATCTACAACAACCTTTTTGCCTTTTCCATCGCTACCAAGCTCATTTTCTATGAGAAGCGCGAAGACTATCGTCGGTGGAACTACTTCACCTCTATCGTCAATAACAGCTAATCTATCGCCATCTCCATCATAGGCAAATCCCACTTCAAGTCCGTTCTCTTTAACAGCGTCTTTCAAGACCTCTAAATTCTCTGCCTCTGATGGATCCGGCGCTCCATCGAATTCTCCACTTGCATCGCATCTTAATTTTTTAAGTTCCTCGCAAACCTCGCGCAAGCAAACTGGGGCTATTAGCCCCATAACCCCGCGCATGCAATCTATTGCTACAGCGAAATCATCGCGAGCTATTTTCAGCTTGTAGAAAATGTAGCGGATATACTCATTGATAACTTCACGTTTTATCTTAGTTCCCTTTCCAACTGCGAAATTTTGCTTGTGAAATGTTTCCTCTATTTTTCGCATCCCTCTTTCATAGCTTATTGCTACAGCGTTTTCGTCGTAGAACTTAAAGCCAGCGTATTCGCTACTCAGATGGCTTGCTGTAACAGAAACGCCTGCATCATAGCAGAAAAAGCGAGTTGCGAATGCTACTAGCGGCGTTGAAGCAAAGCCAATGTCAATGACCTTTGAGCCAGTGGAAATAACACCTTCGGCAAAGGCTTTCGCTAGTTCTGGCGATTCCTTTCTGACATCATAGCCAATGACTATCTCTCCCGGATAAAGGGTAGCGAATGCCTTTCCCAGATCGTTTGCGAAGAAGACGTTTATCTCGCTTCCTACTTTGCCACGAATATCATAAGCTCTGAACACACCTGCCATTATCCACCCTTTAACTCCTGGTTAAAATCGATTTTTAAAACAATTTCATGAAGCTTGAGGAAATGGAAAAGGAAATAGAAAAACTGGCGGAAATTGAGGATTATCTCGCTAAAAGGGATTGGAAGGATTTTGAAGCTATTGTGGCTGGCATATTTGAAAGACATGGATTCAGTTGTGAGATTAGAAGGAGGTTTAAGGTGAAGAACAAAAGATTTGAAATCGACGTGATCGCTGTGATGGGCGAGAAGTTGATGTTAATTGAGTGTAAGCGATGGGGCAGGGGAAGGTATAAAAAATACCAGTTAAAAATTGCTGCGGAAAGATTAAAAGAGAAAGGAAAACTATACCTTGAGAAAATCTTGCCAGCCCAAAAAGAAGAGAAAAGATGTGCAAGAGCTATGAACGCGTTGCTTCTCGTTGTCACGCTTTGTGAAGAGGATTTGCTCGTTCACGAGCGCGTAATCTTCGTTCCAATCTGGAAACTGAACTCATTCCTGCTTCAGCTAGATGAGCTCGATTTACCGTGGATCAAATTAACCTCTTGTTCTTGAGAAATTTAACTATCTCCTTCTCCCTTATTTCCCCTTCTCTTACAGCTCTTAACTTTCTCACATCAAAAACCGTGCTCGGCTTTCGCCTTGGCAAATCGCCGCCATCGACTATCAAGTCCACTTTTTTGCAAAAGGTGTTGAGAATTTTCCCAATCTCGTAAATTGGCTGCCTGCCACTTAAATTCGCGCTCGTCGAGACGATTGGCTTCTTGAATTTTCTGGTCAAAGCAAGCGCAAATGGGTGCGAACTTATGCGAAAGGCAAAATTCTCGCTAACAGCAAGCGTTAGCGGTCCTGGCATGAAGCGCTTAACTAAGGCACGAACTATCAACATGCTTTTTTCATCGAGCTTGAAATATCGCCTCGCTGTCTTTAGGCTGTCGACTATCACTATGAACTTCTTCTCCTTTGGCCTTTCCTTCACCTCATAAATTCGCTCTTTTGCTTCTTCGTTTTCGAAATCACAGCCAATTCCATAGCAGGTTTCAGTTGGGTAAACTATAACACCGCCTTGCTTTAGCACCTTTATCGCGAGTTTTATTGCTCCGCTCTCGTTTACTTTAACGACACGCGCTTTAGTTTGTTTGTCGGCTCTCATATTTCCCGCAAGTACTTTAGCTTGCCGAGCCTTTTAACCCCAAGTTCCTTGTCAACGAGCAAGACGTTTAGCTCTTCGACATTTAAACTTCGCAAGATCGGAGATAAAAACTCTTCACGCGGCAGGTAATTCAGCTCGCTCCCTCTCATTAAAGTTGAAAAAGCCGGCAAAACGATTATTTTAATCCCTTTTAACTCGCCGTAGAGAAAGCACTTCACTTTCTCTTTTCCGATTTCATCGCGAAGCGCTATCGCTGGGTGCTCATGCGCGAGGACTAGGAACTTTCCCGAAAGGAGTTTTAAAGGCTTCTCGAGCTTGTGGCCATGAAGGAAAATGAAGTTTTTAATCTCGTACATCTCAACCAGCTCTATTTTTGGAAACTTCCTAGTGACGCGAATTATGAAGTTGTCGTGATTTCCCTTCACCACGATTATTTTTTCAAAATTCTGGGAAAGGAACTTGAAAAGTTCAAACAGCTCGCGATATTCGTGGTAACTGGTCTCGCTGAATTCGTGCTTCACATCACCATTTAAAATTATCTCGCTCGCTTTTTGCTCCTCGATTATAAACTTCAGCTCTTCCATTTCGTCGTGAAACTGCGTTTTCGGCAAGAAAACGCCATAATACTCTGCCATTATTCCCTCGTAGCCCAAGTGCAAATCTGCGATGCAAATCGCGTCAAGTTTCTTTATGTAAATGGCTGGGGAGCTGTTAATAACGCTTATGCCTTTGAAAAGCTCCATACGAATTTTTTCATGAGCTAACATTAAGAAGGGAACTGGTGAGCTATATCGCCCGTAATTCTTCCTCATCTTTGACGCCAATTCTCTTTAAAACAGCTTCGTAAAGCTTTTGCAACCTTCGCTTTCTATCCGCCATCATTATTACGTCTGCCTCACCAAGCACGATCAAGTTGTGCGCGAATGGAGACGGAACCTCTGTCTCTATTTCCCTTAGCTTAAGCTCGCCTTTGCTTATCCAATCCAAAACCAACCTCGCGTTTTCCAAATCCATGACGTCGTACAAAATCTCGCGATAGGTTTCTTTAATTATAGGAAAGTCCTTGCTTATGCGCTCACATACCCTGAGCAAAGACTGCGCGTTCAGTTGTTGTTTTGATACGCTTATCTTATGCCCTTTGTAGTTTCGAAGCACGAGAAAGCTTCTCGCCGCGCAATGGCGAAAGCGTCGAAACATGAGCTCAGTCCTGCGAATGTTTCGCTTCAAAAGCTCCTCCAAATCGCTTTTCAAGAGTTTTCTAATGGCGTGGGCAATGAAAACCCTTTTATCGCGAGGTATGAGAAAGGCGAAGCCGTTATCGCTTACTATTGTTGCGATATCGCAAGCGATTTGATCGCTTATTATTATGCCGAGTGCTCTTGATAACGCGTCGTTCACCTTTCTCCCAAACAAAGCGTGAAAGACGAGAAATTTTCTACCTTGTAAGTCAAATGTACGCTCAATTAAAATCTCGTCGTGATTAGGAACATAAGAGTAGAGCATCTGCTCCTTTATGTAGCTGTAGATCGATAAAGCGGCGTTCTCATCAACAGGATAGTTCTTCAGTATCCACTTAACAACGCTCTTGCATTTCTCACCGCGCAATATCTTTCTCTTCACAATCTCGCGGAACTTTCGAATCTCTCTTGCTAAATCGAAGCTCAGAGGCAGCATTTCCGAGAACCAAGATGGTATCGTTGGTATTGCATCCTTCACAGGCTCGACGAAGCAGCGCATACCGCGAGCGAAGAGAAAGCGGTAGAGCTTACCTCCTAAAACGAATATGTCTCCCTTTCTCAAGCGCTCTAAGAAGTCCTCTTCAATACCGCCTATGTAACGGTAGTTGGGATAAGAGTAAACGTCCACTTTCACCTCATCTGGTATGGTTCCGAGGTTGAGATAGTAAATGACGCGCGTGTATTTTCCTCGCCGCCCGAACATGCCATCGTGCTCATCGAACCAAATCTTCCCGTAGACATTTCTATCCTCGAGAGAGACGTAGCTGCCAGAGAGATAGCGAAGTAAGTTGATGAAATCAGCTTTGCTAAGTTCGTGATAACAATAGCTTCTCCTTATCACGCGAAGGGCTTCGCTCACATGCCATTTCTTATTCAAAGCCATGCCAACCACGTGCTGCGCCAACACATCGAGGCAATTCTTCGGAACGCGAAAGCGATCTAGCTTTCTCTCCAAAGCGCAGCGAAGCATGACGCTGCACTCTATCAAATCGTCGCGGTCGAGAACTATAATCCTGCCCTTTGCAACGTCCTTGAACTTGTGCCCGCTTCTCCCTATTCTTTGCACAGCTCTTGTAACGCTTTTCGGCGACCCTATTTGAACAACTAAATCGATGTAGCCTATGTCTATCCCAAGCTCAAGCGAGGTTGAGCAAACAACCGCCTTTAGTTCGCCTCGTTTCAATTTCTCCTCAACTTCCAACCTAACTTCTCTTGAAAGGGAGCCATGATGCGCTCCTATGGTAGCGTCGTTGTATTTGTCCTTCCACTTCTCTTTCAGATGATAAACAACTCGTTCTGTTCCAGAGCGCGTGTTGGTGAAGATCAAAGTCGTTCTATGCTTTGAAATCAGCTCGTCTAGTTTTCTATACAACGCTTCATTGCATTCCTCTGCGCTTGCTTTCACAAGGTTTTTCACAGGACAAATCACTTTCAAGTCATATGGCTTTTCCCAGCTAACGTCAACGATAACGCAGTCGCGAAGTTTTCCCCGCGAGTTATAGCCAACTAGGAACTTCGCAGCTTCTTCTATTGGATGGAGCGTAGCTCCCAAGCCAATGCGAACGAACTCCTTGCCAACAAGCTCACGCAAGCGCTCTAGACTCAAAGACAAATGCACACCCCGCTTGTTGTTCGCGAGCTCGTGTATCTCGTCTACTATGACCCAACGAACACCTTTTAACAGCTTTCTGAACTTTGGAGCGTTCAATATGACCGCTAAACTCTCCGGCGTTGTTATCAAGATGTGTGGTGGCTTTTTCAGCTGCTTTGCTTTTTCGCTTGGCAACACATCGCCAGTTCTCAGGGCTACCCTTATCTCTGGGAGTTCCTTTCCCATCCGCTTCGCAATCTCTCGTATTTCCCTTAATGGCTCTAGCAAGTTGCGATGCACATCGTTGTTCAAGGCTTTAAGCGGCGAAATGTAAACGCAATAGATCAAATCCTTTAGCTTTCCTCTTTCCGCCAAGCGAAAGAGCTCGTTGAGAATCGTCAAAAAGCCAGCCAGCGTCTTTCCGCTTCCAGTCGGGGCAGTTATTATCACGTTTCGCTTCTTGTGAATTAGCTCAAAGCTGAATTGTTGTGGCGGCGTTAGCTCCTCGAACTTCGAGTAAAACCACTCTTGCACGTAGGGCTCGAAAAAGTCTGGCAGCCTTTTCCTTCGCTTTCTTTTATCAACGAATCTTATCGCCATCAGATTGCACCTCTAACCTATAAAGTTATCGACAAAAGGCTAAATGAGTTTCGGAAGGGTAAAAGAGTAAGGGAGTTTTCCTCTCATGTTTGCGCGCTTAAAGGAATCAATTGCTAAGATTTTCTCCCTTACGCCAGCAGAGGTAATTACAGCAATAGGCGCAGTGGATAGTTGTAGGGCATGGGAAAGAGAATTTGGATACAGATGGGTAAGTGGAGAAGAAGCTTTCAAATACGATTGGGCATCGCATTTTGGCGATATAAGGCCAATAGAAACGTCGATAAAACGCATGATGC
This sequence comes from uncultured archaeon, assembly GCA_964651025.1. Classification (GTDB taxonomy): domain Archaea; phylum Aenigmatarchaeota; class Aenigmatarchaeia; order GW2011-AR5; family JAHLMP01; genus CAZUUD01. The sequence goes on along the minus strand of CAZYXF010000013.1, from coordinate 2,048 downwards.
ATTACGGTTTGTTAGATAGAAAAGAGGATGAAAATGGGGTGGTTTGGTATAGACTGAGAATCGATTGGAGAGAAAGAATGCAGGAGGTGAAAGATGAATTAAGGGGAAAATACGGCGAGTGTGTTGAGAAAATAGATTTATAAACAAGCTGAAAGGGCTATTTTTCCACATTTGCACTTTCTTTTGGCTGGTACTTCGCCCACAGCTTCTTTGAGAATCGATTTCACGATTTCTATTCTCTTTCCAAAAATCTCCTTTATTTCCTTTGGTGACAATTCGCGCTTTGAAATCCCAGCCGCATAATTCGTTGCAATCGCTATGCTTGCATAGCACATGCCAAGCTCGCGGGCAAGCACGACTTCTGGAACCAGTGTCATGCCGACAACGCTTGCCCCAAGCTTGCGAAGTGCTTTTATCTCACTTGGTGTCTCAAATCTTGGGCCTTCTGTAGCGACGTAAACTCCGCGAGCGTGAAAGCGCACTTTCAACTTCTTGCAAGTTTTTATTAAAATTTCTCTCAGCTCGGGGCAAAAAGGCGAGGTAACGTCAACGTGGACGACGCCGCGTAGAACTTTCTTTCCTAATTTCACTTTGAACATTCCATCGAAAAACGTGTAGTTCCTTGATTTCGTGAAATCAATGAAGTCGTGAAGTATGACAAAATCCCCTGGCTTTATCTTCCGCTGCAGCGAGCCACAGGCGTTAGTAGCTATTATGCGCTCCACCCCCAACTTAAAGAGAGCGAATAGGTTAGCGCGGTAATTTATCGCGTGAGGTGGCAATTCATGGCGAGCCTCTTTGCTTCCTGGTCTTGCGTGTCTGTTCAAAAAAGCTACTCTTTTTCCATTCACTTCTCCCACAAAAATTGGCGCCGCCTTGCCAAATGGCGTGGCAATCGCTAGCACTTTAGCGTTTTTCCCGCGAAATAGCTCGTATAGCCCGGAGCCCCCGATTATCGCAATCTTTACTTTCCCTTTCATTTCTTTCCAGCCCTTTTCTTGTAAATCGTTGGATATGGCTCGCGAGCTTTTGACTCAAAGAACTCCCATTTTTCCTCCTCTCCCATTTTGCTAAATTCAGTTTCGTCGTTGCCGAACAAATCATCGACAGCGCTTTCAAACTTCTCTAGGATTTCGTCCTCGTCAACTCGCGTTGATTTCCCGTCTTTTAGCACGATGTTTCCATTAACTATTAGCATGTCGACTTCGCCAGCAAAGGAGTAAACGAGGTGATAGATCAATCTGTCTTTTCTGAGCGGCCTTAAAGCGAGCTTTCTCACATCTATTAACGCAACGTCAGCTAGCATTCCTTCTCTTATATCGCCAGCGTTTATCCCAAGTGCTTTAGCTCCATTTAGCGTTGCAGCTTTAAACACATCGCTTGCCTTTGCTGCTGTTGGATTGAGATTGTAAACCTTTTGTAACAGAGAGGCGAGCTTCATCTCGACGAACATGTTCAGCGCGTTGTTGCTTCCTGCCCCATCAGTTCCCAAGCAAACGTTCACGTCGTTTTTCAAAAGCTCGTCAAATGGCAGTACTCCGCTCGCTAATTTCATGTTCGAGGTTGCGCAATGGGCAACGCTGACTTTGCGTTTGGCTAAGATTTGAATGTCCTTTTCGCTGAGCCAACAACAATGCGCTGCGATGACGTTTTCGTCAAGGAATCCAATTGAATCAAGGTATTCGACAGGCGTCATGCCATGCATTCGCTTGCTCTCCTCTACTTCTTTTTTGGTTTCTGCTAGGTGAATGTGGAGTTTGGCATTGAGCTCTTTCGCCAGCTCCTTGCATTCGAGCAGGGTTTCCTTTGAGCAAGTATAAATCGCGTGTGGCGTTACGGTCAGAAAAGTAGTGCGCGAGTTTGCGAGCTTTGCGAGTTTTTTAGTTAGCTCTATCCCCTCTTTTCTGAAGTCAAAAATAGCCTCGCCACAAAAACAGCGCAACCCAATTTGCTTTGCTGCTTTCATTATGGACTCGCCATGAAAATACATATCGTTAAAGGTCGCGATTCCGCTCTTCGCCATTTCCAAACAAGCAAGCAAAGTAGCC
>CAZYXF010000012.1:12430-13548 GCA_964651025.1 uncultured archaeon | reverse complement strand
CCAGCAAGGCCGCGCAACAAACTAGGCTTAACCAATTTCATGAGCTTTTTTGCCTGCTTATAAGCCTTCAAGAGCTCGCGAACGTCGCTCTCGCTCGTCCCGCTACCGCGAGCTATCCTTCGAATGCGAGAAGCATCTATTATCTCTGGGTTTTCTCTCTCCTCTGGCGTCATTGAATCAAGGATATAACGCCATTTCTTCACCTTTTCCTCCTGCAGCGATAGCAGCTCCTCATCAATCTTACCGCCAAGTCCCAACATGGATAAAACGCTTGCGAATCCTCCCATCTTCCTTATCTCTCCAAATTGTTCAACGAAGTCGCGAAGCGTTAGCTCGGCTTTCATAGCTTTCTCTGCGATTTTCGTTACCTTTGTCTCTTTCATCTTTTCCAAAAGCGTCTCCAAATCCGGAAAGCCGAGCAAGCGGGCTATGAACTTGCGAGGCGAATAGAGCTCAAGCTCGTGCAAATGCTCGCCTGTCGATAGGAAAAGAACTTTCGCCCCAGAAATTACACTCGCAACAAGTGCTCCACCCGCCTTTGCAGTTGCATCGAGCTTTGTCACCGCTATTCCAGTTATGCCAACAGCTTCGTTAAAAGCCTTAACCTGCTCCTTCGCAGCTTTTCCTATGTCGGCTGGTAGAACCAGAATCTTCTCGTCTGGTTTAACAACGCTTGCAAGCTCTTTCAGCTCCCTTATCATTTCATCGTCAAGTGCATTTCTCCCAGAGCTATCGAAAATTAGAATGTCGACGTTTTTCAACTTCTCAAGTGCGTGCTTTGCTATTGAACTTGCATCTTTGTTTTCCTTTTCGCCATAAAAAATCACTTTCGCCTTTTTCGCGAGTTGCTCTAATTGCTCATAAGCAGCTTCCCTAACGACATCGCAACAGATGAGAGCGACGCTTAGGTTGCGAAGCTTGTAGAATCTCGCCAGCTTAGCTGCGAAGGTCGTTTTTCCAGAACCGAACAAGCCAAGAAGCAAGATTCGCTTTGGCCTTAGCTCAACCTTGGCTTCCTCCCCAAGCACAGAAACTAGTTCTTCGTAAACGAGCTTTAGTAGTTGCTCCCTCTTGCTCATCCCCGGCTCGCTTTCTTTCTTGTATCGCTGGATTATCTT
>CAZYXF010000012.1:0-12330 GCA_964651025.1 uncultured archaeon | reverse complement strand
GTTATCTTTCTCCTGAAAAGCTTGTGAAGCAAGATGTCTACATAGCCCATGTACTTCCTTCCGAGAAAGCTGCCAGCAAAAGCTAATCCCAAAAGATAGCCAAGTATTATTTGGAGTAGATTCGCTGCGGCTTGCATTTAGTGATTTGGGAGAGGAATTTTAATCCGTTGATTTTTCGCTCCAAGGTTGGATATTTCACGGAAACGGTTCGCTTATTCCTTTTCTCCTTCTCCAATTATAGTTACCACTATTTCCCTTTCCCTATCGCGAATGTCGAACTCGAAGAGCAAAATGCTCTGCCAAGTTCCAAGTACTAACTTGCCGTTTTCAATTGGCAATGTAATTTCGTGTTTCAACAAGCTCGCTCTAAGGTGAGAAAAGGCGTTGTCAGGGTGCGCGTAAAGGCGATTCTCCTTTATCAACTCCTTGAAGAACCTCTCAAAGTCCTTTAGCAGGAGTAAATCGTGCTCGTTGATTAGCAAGCCGGCTGTTGTGGCTTTTAGCGCGATGTTACAAATTCCGTCTTTTACACCACTTTCCTCAATTACTTTCTCGATCGCTCTCGTTAGATCGACGTAGCTAACGCCTCGCTCTGTCTTTACCTTTATTTTCTTCCTGTAGAGCATGATGTTTATTGACCAAGCTTTAATTATCAAGCCGTTGTTTTCCTCTTGTTATTGCTCTTTCGCTAATTTCACAGTTAGCTAAAACAGGTGCTCCTTCACAAGTTTTGCCCCCTCACTCGGAAAGTTGATAAACGTCCTTTTCAAGAACGGCAAACCTTGTAAAAGCTCTAGCAGCTTATCCTTTTCTCTTTCCTCGCAAATTAAATGAACATTTGGTCCTGCGTCGATTGTGAAATAGGCTTGTACTTCTCCGCTCTCTCTCCACTCGTGAAGGGCTTTTATCAGCGCTATAGTCTCTGGCGACCAATAAAACAAAGGTGGTGATGAGGTCATCATAACCACGTGCATCGATATAGCTTCGCGCTCTATTTCCTCGCCAAGCGTTGCGATATCCTTATCAAGAATGGCTTGATGGACTTTTTCTACCCTTTCCTTCACCTCTTCTAACCTTGCCTTGAAAAACGGACTTGTTTTCGCGAGCAAGTGACCCTGGGCAGAAGTAACTTTTTTATGCTCCTCACTCACCATCGCAACCACATCGCAAAGCTTCCAGTGATGGGGCGAAGCTATTGAAGTAGCGAAGCACTCCTCGTCATTCTCACTAGCTTTCCACCTAACAAAACCAGGTGGAACGCTCCTCGATGCGCTTCCAGAAAAGCGGCGAGCCATGCGAGAGACAAAGCTTTCCTCTGTTGGTAATCCCAAAGCTTTGCAACAAGCAAGGGCTAGTGCAGCCCCAGCGCTTGCAGAGCTTGCTATTCCGCAGCCCATTGGGAAGTTGTTTTCGCTCGCAACTTTGCACTTGTGTTCTACGCTTGCGAGCTCGCGAACGAAGTTCAGGAAATTCACGACGCGCTCCTTTTTTCTGCCTTCCACAACTTTGCCGTTGATTATGACAACGTCTTCTTTGTAATCAGGAGAGAACTCAACAGTTGTTTTTGTTATCGCGTTGTCTAAATTCATGGAGATGCTGTCGTTGTATGGTAGATTGAGTCCCTCTTTTCCAGCTTCGTCATTTCTATTTCCCCAGTACTTCACAAACGCTATGTTCGCATGCGCAATTGCTGTTGCCTTCATGGAAAAAGATGCGAAGCTCCTATTAATGTTGCGACTTGCTTTCATCGACAACTGACACTAGTCCATAGGCGTGTCGATTTTTGTCACCTTTTATAAGTAGTTACATCTATATATTATCATGCGCTTGGTCGACGAATTCAGCGTAGATAACTTCAGGAGCTATGCACGGGGTTGTATCGAGGCAGCAGAAGCGCTACGTGAAGCACACGAGAGTGGCTGCGATGCGATGATAATGCCATCAAGAGGAGCGTATCCAATAACACAAGGGGTAATTGATGCGTTATCCTATGAAGCTCATTATCGCAATGAAGCAGAGGATTTCGTGAAAGAGTTTAAACCGCCAGGTTTTTTGGCGCTTCGTTTCAATAGGAGTTTGAAACCTAAACCGGATGGAGACTTCAGGATAATACCTTATCCTCTTACAGCTGATACCAGACCCCGAGACAGGGATTTGAGAAAATATAGAAAGTCCTTAGATGAGGTTGTCGATGATACAAGGCGCTTTGGCAGTTATGTCATCTCCAAGTTTTTTGTTGACCCTGAGCAAAGAGCCGAGGACCCTTACTTTAACTTCCTCCTCTTTGTTCATAAGGGGGTGGAAGGAAGGAGAAACGTAGCAAACTATTACTCTGAATTGGAAAAAATAGAGCAAGGGTGCATACTAGACACTGCCATCTCGGGAAGAGCTGTTTGTACGATTTCGTCTAACCTTTATGATCTTCTAGGCGAAGAAATACCACATCTTATCGTTATAGTCGATAAGGAGGGAGCTAAGCTGCGCAAATCCTGCAAGAGTTGGCTCATGCAGTGGGTACAACGAGGGAAGGCGAGATTGATACTAATAAAAAGAATACTAACGGAAGATAGGGGAGCTGCTTTACTTGGCATAGTTGGCGTTATTTATCCTACACTTGCCTTTGAGGCTGAGCGTCGCACCGGATTAAGACCACTTGCTGCTGTCACTTGGCATGTGTTGCCGAAGTATACAGAGGATGTGAGGATTCGCGAGTACAACGAGGCATATGATTTGTTCAGATCAGCGCTAAAAGAGGCTATAAAACTCGAAGTGGAAAAACGTAGGGTTGGTAGCGTGAGGGAACTATCTAAAATCAAGAAAAAACTAAGTGGGTTAACAAGATCTTTAGAAAAGCGCATAGGAAGATTAGTAGACACTTTACAAGTCCACAAACTTCTCTCTTATCCAGATCCGGAGATAAACCCAAGTTTGTTCACGCCATTCCCTGTAGAAGAAGTAAACGAGACGAGTGCCCACGTTATCCACTTGTATTTCGGTGAAGAACTCGTGAACAAATTTGTGAGAGAGTTTGCCTCCAAAGTGAACACTTAATTTCTTTATCTGTCTAAGGTTTTGCAAGCGAAATCGTTACTCGAACTCTATCGTCGCTGGTGGCTTGTCTGTTATCTCGTACAAGCATCTGACAACGCTTGGTAGCTCGCTCGTAATTCTCTCGCTAATCCTTCGTAAAGTCTCGAACGGAATTTCTTTCGCCTTTGCTGTAAGGGCATCCCTTGAGTCAACAACTCTTATCACTATTATGTTTCCGTAAACTCGCTTTCCATCCTTTATCCCAGTAGCCTTATCTGAGAGCAGGACAGCGAAGGCCTGAAAGCAATCGATATTTTTCAACTCCTCTTCCACTATTCTCGTGGCCCTTCTCACGATTTCTATTCGCTCTGGGGTAACTTCACCAACAACTCTTATGCTCAAACCAGGCCCTGGAAACGGCATTTGCTCGCTTATTTCACTCGGCAAGCCAAGCGAGCGCGCGACTTCTCTCACCTCATGCTTGTAAAGCTCTCTCAATGGCTCGATAAGCTTGAAGCCATATCTCGCTGGGTCTATTCCAACTTGCTCCAAGACGTTGTGCTGCGTTTTTATACCTTTAGTTGTTTCCGCTACATCTGCTGCGATCGTTCCCTGAATTAAGAACCTAGCTTTTTCCTCCTTTGCCACCTTTGCGAGGACCGAGTAAAAGACTTCCCTGTAGGCTTTTCTCTTGGCTTCGGCATCCTTAATTCCAGCAAGGGCTTTGAAGAACTCATCTCTTGCTTCTACAATCTTTACCCTTAGCCCGAGCTCTTTTAACAGCTTCAAAACCCTCTCTGGTTCGCCCTCTCTTCTGAACCCATCATCTATGTAGACCGCGATCAACTTATCTCCAATTGCTCGCTTGGCGAGAATTGCACACGTCGTGCTGTCAACTCCGCCAGAACAAGCTACAATAGCCTTTTCCCTTCCAACGATTTCCCTTATCTCTTTCACTTTCCTCTCTATGAAGGACTTTACTTCCATATCATATTTCGTTTTTGTTGAAATATCTTGTCGCTTCGTCTCGAAACTGCATATAATAGTAGAACTCATAGGCGTGGGAGATGAACTTTTGGTCGATGCCCCGTCCGGGATTTGAACCCGGGCCTCCGGCTTTCTTCTCATCCTCGCTTTGCAGCGAGCTCAAACCTTTCGTGAACGAAAGGCCGGCATCCTTGACCTGGCTAGACGAACGGGGCATGAATTTTTTGAGTAGAGTTTTTAAGTTGCTAAGTGGGCCGGCCAGGATTCGAACCTGGGACCTCCGCGTTGTAAGCGCGGCGTCATAGCCACTAGACCACCGGCCCAATTAAGTTTTGCTTAAGATCGTTAAATCTTTTCCGTTTCTACTTTATCTCCTTTTCGTTGTTGTCTGATTTTCCAACACCCTCGAGAAGCAATCCTTCGATAACCTTTAAAAATAAAGCAGAAAGAAATGGAATGACAACAGAGCTAATTCCAGTTGGCGCTTGGTTCGCGGAGAAGATATGCGCCGATTATTTTCACGCTTTTGGGATTAAGAACCTTCTCTTTAAAAAACGCTCAAAGTTCCAGTTAATCGAAATAGTTGAGCATGAGATTTTCGGCAAGATGCTCTTTCTCGATAGAAAGCTGCAAGTTGCTGAGTTCGACGAGTACATTTATCATGAAAGCCTTGTTCACCCAGCTATGTTGCTTCACGATAATCCAAGAAGGGTTCTCATCATAGGTGGTGGGGATGGTTGCGCTTTGAGAGAAGTCCTGAAATACAAGAGCGTTGAGAGCGTGACGCTTGTCGACTTGGATAGCGAGGTCATAAGTGCTGTGAGGAAAAATCTCGCGGATTTGATAAAGGGGGCGTTTGACGATGAAAGAGTCAAAGTCTTGAACGAAGATGGGACGAAATTCGTAAGGGAAACACAAGAGAAGTTCGACGTGATAATCGTCGACGTAACAGACCCCGCATCTGGGGTTTCAGCAAAGCTCTTTGCAAAGGGCTTTTATGAGAACTGCAAGCAAAGGCTCAAGGATGGGATATTGGCCGTGCAGGCCGAGGGTGTGCATTTTTCCCATTTTTATTGTCCGATAAACTTTCCAACGATAGTTAAAACGTTGCAAGCTGTTTTTAAGCACGTGTTTCCTTACGCAACTTTTATCCCAACCTTTGCCGATGCCTGGGGTTTCGCTATTGCGTCTGATAGCTATGATTTCAAGAACTTGTCAACAGAGGAGATAAAGAAAAGGGTCGAGGAGAGGAACATTCGCCTCACGTTTTTAAGTGCGGAAAAGCTAAGAGCTATATTTACGTTGTCAAAGGACGTGAAGGAAAGAATAGAGAAGTTTGGCATGGTCGTTGACGACGAATTTGCGGAAAAAGTGAAGAAAGATGTTAGGTTAACTTATAAATATGGAGAGAAGCTGAGGTTTGACAAGCTTATAGAGAAGTGAAAGCATGGCATTTGCTTGCAAAAACTGCAGACTGATAACGAACTCAAGAGTTTGTCCGAACTGTGGAGGCGAAACCACAAGCAGTTTTCAAGGAATGGTAGTGATCTTCGACATTGAAAGTGAGGTGGCGAAAAAGCTGAACATAACAAAGCCTGGAAAGTACGCTATAAAAGTTTGAGAAGTTCGATTTTAGGAAAGAAAAATTAGAAATGTCTGTGTTATATTGCAGCGAGAAAAAACCTTTAAGCTTCTCCTTATTCTCTATAAAATGACGTGGTATTGCTACACTTGCAAGGAATTCAAACAAACTTGGATAGAAGCCGAAGCTTGCATGAAGGCAAAACACAAGGTATCGCACCTTTCGTTTGAGCTATAGCCTGCTCATGGTGATAGCATGGAGGTGAAGATAAAAGATCAAAGGCGCAATCCGTTTTTGAAAAGGCTGGAAGTTGACTTGGAGATAAATCACGAGGGAGAAGCGACGCCAACGAGAGAAGCTTTGACAAAGGAAGTTGCAAAGCTCATGAACGTTGAGGAAGCTCGGATTGAAATAAGGCGAATAATGTCAGTGAAAGGCGCAGCTAGAAGCGTTGCTCGCGTTTACATCCATGACGAGCCAATTGTGAAGGAAGAAAAAGAAAAGGCCGAGGAAACCGAGAAGAAGGAAGAGAAAGTCGAAAAGGAAGGAGCTGAAGGTGAAGGAGAAAAAGAAAAACAGGCCGAAGGTGAAGAAGGAAAAGAAAAAGTGGAAGAAGCAGAAAAAGTTAGCGAAAGTGAGAAGGAAGGAGAATCAACAAAAGAGGCTGGTGAAGGTGAGAAAGCCGCGGAGGCGGAGAAAAGAGAAGAGAAGAAAGAAGCGAGCGAGGCAAAGGAAAGTGAGGAGAAAGGTTAAAACCATTTAGGCAAGGATTAAACATGCGCGTTTTCACGTACAAGGGAAAGACGCTTGAGGAGCTACAAAAGATGAGCATTCGGGAGTTCGCAGAGATAGTGCCGGCTAGGCAAAGGAGAACATTGCTCCGCGGTTTAACCGAGAGGCAAAAGAAACTGTTGAAGAAAATACTCAAGAACAAAGAGCTTGGAAAGGTCACGAGGACGCATGATCGAGACATGATAATCCTGCCTCAAATGGTCGGGGCGAAAGTTGCGGTTTACAACGGAAAGGAGTTCGTTGAAATTGAGATAAAGCCAGAGATGATAGCCCATCGCTTGGGCGAGTTCGTGCTGACTTGTAAGCGGGTTGAGCACTCGGCTCCTGGATTTGGAGCAACTCGCAGCTCAAGACACGTGCCGAAGAAGTAGTTATCTACTTCTGGTTAACCAAAAACCCAAACCTTTTAACTTTTCCACTTTCATTTCACCTTATGCCTTACACTTTTACTCCAAAAGAAAGGCACGCAAAAGCTTACTCTTGGCTCCCCATCTCGACGAAGAACGCGAAGATAATCTGCAGGGTTATAAGGAAGAAAAAGCTAGCTCGCGTGAAGCGCTTGCTCTCTGATTTGCTCGCGAAAAAACGAAGCCTGCGAGGGAAATACTACACGAAAACCGTCTTTTACATAAAAAAGCTCCTCGAGTCCTGCGAGAAAAACGCGGAGTTTAAAGGTTTGGATAAGGAAAAGCTCGTCGTTTATGCAAGCGCTCATCGCGGTCCAACGCTTTGGCGACCTAGAAGGCATCGCGAATTCGGAAGGAGGATGAAGTCAACAAACGTCGAGATAATATTGGTAGAGAAAGGAAAATAGCCATATCGTTATCGATTTCCGTGAATTACGCTTCGCATTTTTGGAAGTTCACGTGAATTATAACCATGCAATTCCTTGCCACATGCAATCCTGGGTTAGAAGGGGTTGCGAAGCGAGAGGTTAAAAAACTCGTCAATAGAAAGGCGCAAAAGCTCTATGAAGGCGCGCTGATCTTTAAAGGAAAGCACGCGGACATGTTTCGTTTGAATTACCTCTCACGAACTCTGCACCGCGTTATGATCTTGCTCTCTCACGGAAGCTTTCGCGACTTGTTCGATCTTTACAAGCAAATAAAAAAAGTCGATTTCGCTCGCTACATTTCAAGTGAGCAGAGCTTTGCAATTCGAGCGTCGAGAGTTGGCGAGCACGACTTCACGAGCATAGATGTTGCGAGATTTGTTGGACAAGCCGTTATCGATGGGTTTAAGGAAGCTGCAGGAAAAAGGCTAAAGGTGAATCTCGACAATCCTGATGTAATATTTCGCGCCTATGTTCGCGATTGGAACTACTTCTTCGCCTTAGACACGACTGGCGAGAACTCGCTGCACAAGCGTTGGTATAGGGTTGCGAAAGTTCACGCTCCATTGAAATCGACAATAGCTGCTAGCATGATCATGCTCTCTGGTTTCAAGCAAAACGAGTACTTGCTCGACCCGTTTTGCGGTTGTGCTACGATACCCATAGAGGCTTGTTTGTTTGCCAAAAATTCGCCGCCAAATCAAAACCGCGGCTTCGCTTTTGAGAAGTTCGTATTTCTGGATATGGAAAGATGGGAGAAATTTAAAGAGAAGGTAAAAGAAAAGGAGAAAAACTTCACTGGAAAAATAGTCGGAGTTGATATAAAGCCTGGTGCTATTTTCGCCTCTCGCGATAACCTGAAAAAAGCTGGCCTGGAAAATTGCGTTGAAATTCGCCGCGGCGATGCTCGTGAAATCGATTTGAGCTGCGATAGGCTTGTTACCGATTTGCCCTATGGCATAAGGACATCGCCAAAGGGGTTAAGCGAGCTTTACAAAAAGTTCTTCAAGAACTTGAAGAAGGCGCAATTCAAAAGAGCGGTGATAATAACGACGAGAAAGGACTTGATCAAAAAGCATTGCAAGTTTGAAATCAAAAGAGAAATTAAAGTGAAGTACGGCGATTTGCTTGCTCATGTTTTCGTTTTATAGTTTGCAAAGGCGAGGAATTGATTTCGGTTAGTTAATCAGCCTTATGAAGATCTCCCCAAACTCCTCTGGTTGCTCGCAAGCTATGAGCTCGCGGTTAACCAAATGCAAGAGCGGTAAGAACTTGCGTACTATCTCGCTTCTCTCCCACCTATCAACGAGCTTTGAGAACTTATCTATTCCCTTGCTTTTTATCAGCTCGTAAACGAGCTTTATTCTCTCTTCGATGTCCTCGACGCTTGTATCTATTAAGGCTTCGACAGCACTTCTCAGCGCGAGTCTTCGTTTTATCTTTCTCTCTTGAAACTCAATCGCCTTTCTCAGGGCTTCTGTTAGCTCGGCAAGCGTTACCCTGCGCTTTGGAATTCGAGTTGCAGGCGGCTCTAAAATTGGAACGTCGATGTCAATTCGCTCTAGCTTTCTAGCAACCTCTTTTCGAAGCTTTATTATCTCGCACTTCATCCGAAGCAAAATCGCAGCTATTAAGATGAAGCGAGCTGGTATTCGAAAATCAAAGCTTCGCAGCGTTTTCAGGTAGTTGAGGAATAAGTCAGTGAGTTTGACTATGTCGATGTCCCAAGGGTCAAGATTAGCTTCTTCAACAAGTCTGGTTAAAACTTCTTCCCAATCATAGCTTATCACGATTGTTTGAAGGATTTCCTCCTCCCTTACCATGAATTTTTCTTCCCTGGATTTATCTTTCTCCTCTCGCGTTTCCAAGTCGAGCTTTATCTTAAAAATCGCGAAGCAGAGAAAATGAATGAGATATCTCATAACAGCAGCACTGCCCTATGCAAACGGCGACTTGCACATCGGTCACGTGAGAAGCACTTATTTTCCAGCCGACTTCTACAATCGCTTGCTCGTGCTAAACGGGGTAAAGAGCGTTTACGTTTGTGGAACTGACGAGCATGGTACGCCAATAGTTGTCGCTGCGGAAAGAGAAGGTAAGAAACCAAAGGAATACGTGGATTTTTATCACACTAGAATTCTCAACTCGCTGAAAAAGGCTGGCGTTGCCTTTGATTGGTTTTCGCGAACTACAAACGAAAAACACCACGAGCTAACGAGATATTTCTTCAAGTTGCTAAAAGAAAATGGCTACATCTTCAAAAGCGAAGTCGAGCAGTTCTATTGCCCGAATTGCAAGCGAAGCTTGCCGGACCGCTTCGTTCGGGGAACTTGTCCATATTGCGGAGCTCGCGACCAATACGGCGATTACTGCGAGAAATGCGGTCGCGTTTTTAAGAGCGGTGAGCTAAAAGACGCGCGCTGCGCTATTTGCGGAAGTGAACCAGAGAAAAAGCTGAGCAAGCACTACTTCTTTGACCTGCCGCAGTTTACAGCCAAGCTAAAAACGTGGATCAAGGAAGAGGTAAAACTTCAGGCAGACGTGAAAAACTTCGTTTTATCATGGATAAGGGCTGGACTGCAAGCATGGGATATAACTCGCGATCTGGAGTGGGGGGTCAAAGTTCCTGGAAATGAGAACTTAGTTTTTTACGTTTGGTTTGATGCCCCAATTGGCTACGTGACTGCTACAGTAGAATACTGCGAGCAGGCTAATGAAAACTGGGAGGACTATTGGAAAAACAAGGAAACAAAAATTGTTCACTTCATAGGAAAGGACATAATCTATCACCACTGCATTTTCTGGCCTGCAATGCTCATGGGGACAGGAGAATTCACTTTACCCTTTGCCATAAGCGTTCGCGGTCATGTTACGCTCGAAGGAAAAAAGATGTCAAAGTCGAGGCGATGGTACATATTGCTCGACGATTTCCTGAAAAAACTGCCGAGCGATTATTTGCGTTTTTATTACGCCTACACTACGCCGCAAAGCGTCGAAGATGGTGATTTCTCAGCGAGGGCTTTCAAGGAGCTCATAAACAAAACGTTCATCGGCGAGATAGCAAATCTATTGCATCGCGTTGCAACGCTTGCGAAAAGACACTTCAACGGAAGGATAGAGAGGCCAAAGAAACTTAGCGAAAGGGGAGCGAGCTTGTTGCAGCTGAAAGCGAAGTTGGCGAAAGCAATAGCTAACTCAATTGCAACGATTGAGCTCAAAGCATTAGTCGAAGCTGCTCTTGACGTGGCAAGGGCTTGCAACGCATACCTCAATGAAGTAGAGCCTTGGAGGAAAGCGAGAGAAAAAGAACTAGACGAAGCAAGCGAGTGCCTTTACGTTGAGCTCGAACTGCTAAAGGTAATTGCGATATCTCTCTCCCCATTCGTTCCTGATTTCGCGAAAAACGCGCTGGCCTTGCTCGGGATAAAAGAGAAAATTAGCGTGAAGGAAATCGAAAAGGAAGTCGACGTATATGAGCTTGGCGAGGTGAAGCCGTTGCTAAAGCCGGTTGAGAATGAAGTTGAAGAGCTCCTGCCAGCGAGATAGCTCATTTTTCCTCTCTAACTCCTTCCTCTCCAAGTTGAGTTAAGAAGGATTTGAAGCCAACGCTTTTGTAAACTTCCTTTAGCTCGTTAGCTTGTTTCTCGTCTCTTGCGAGAACTATGCAACATCCGCCTCCCCATCCACCTGTTGGCTTCGCCCCAAGAGCTTTGCTTTGCAAGGCGAGCTTGATGATTTCGTCAAGCTTTTCTGTCGAGATACCCAACTTCCTCAATTCATTGTAGTATCTTGTCAACGCTTCCCCAAGCTTTTGCAAGTTCTTCGACTTTATCGCCTCTAGTCCAGCAAGCGAGATTTCATGTAAAGAGTCGAGAATCGCGTTGACGAAGTCTGGCTTGCTTTCTCTTAGCTCCCTGATCTGCGAGACCGTCTCGCTTGTTCTCGCCGGCTCACCACTATCGACGATTAGGATTGGCAAGTGAAAATTAATGTTGAGCAACTTGACTCCTTCTGATTTCCTGTAGCTTATCCAACCCCCAAAAGTCACGACGCTGTTATCTATCCCGCTTGGAGTCCCACCATGCGCTACAACATCACCTTCATAAGCGATTGCCGATATCTCTTCTTTTGCTAATGGATTGCCGAGAAATGTCGAAGTGGCTAGCGCAATTGAGGCAAAGACGCTCGAACTCGAGCCAAGGTTTTTTGGGACTTGCGAGTCTATCTCTATGTCCATTGGTTTAAAGCCGAGTTTTTCTATCACTTTTACAACTACGAGAAAGCAGGGTAGTAACTTGTCCTTCGCGAGTTCCTTTATAGCAGCGAAGTCACGAGCGCTTTTCAGCTCATCGATTCGCCTCGCGAGTTCTGAAAGCTCATCGAAGGACAAGGAATTTCTTAACCCAAAATTCCTTGAAAATACGGTTACCCTTTCTCCTTCGCCACCTTTCACTTTCACGAAACTCCTTTTTCCAATTGCAGTCGCAATTCCAAGTTTGTCATAGACAACCGCGTGTTCCCCTAGAATTATTATCTTTCCAGGAGCTGATGCCCTTGCAACCTTTCCTTCCTTTTTTTCTCGTTTTCCCATGTTCGCTTAAGCTTTGCTTGGATTAATTCGAAGCTTCGTGTGAATCGTCAGGTGTTGTATTCGCATCGCGCTAGCGTATTTTAAGAAAAGGTGAAAAAGAAAAGAAATGGAAGTCAGAGAGATCTTGGAAAGGCCTGTTAAATTCGAGAGCGGCCACAACCTTTGCCCTGGTTGTCCAATTCCGATAATTCTAAAACAAGTACTTGCTTGTGTTGATAAGGTCTGCGTAGCTTGTGCAACTTCCTGCCTAGAAGTCTCGAGCACGCTATTTCCGCTAACAGCTTGGCGCGTCCCGTGGATACACAACGCGTTTGAAAACGCTGCTGCAACGATCTCTGGAATAGAAGCTGCCTATAAAGCGATGAAGAGAAAGGGAAAAGTTAAAGAAGATAACGTTCGCTTTCTCGCGATCGCTGGAGATGGCGGTAGCTACGACATCGGCTTGCAAGCATTAAGCGGCATGCTGGAGCGTGGTCATGATTGCGTCTTCTTGTGCTATGATAACGAGGCCTATCA
>CAZYXF010000011.1:2641-13958 GCA_964651025.1 uncultured archaeon | reverse complement strand
AGCAACGTAACGAAGTTGCAAGCAAGTAATTGCACAATAGTTTACCATCTCTGCTCTCAACCTCGCTTCTTTCTTTTCCTCCTGACCTCCTTGATAATCCTCCCATCATACAAGTAAATGACGCGCTCTGCCAGATTTGCAATCGAAGTATCGTGCGTAACTATGACAAGTGTTGCGTTCCTCTTCTCCCTTGCCCTAATGAGGAGTTTTAAAACGATTTCACCGCTCTTCGCATCCAAATTTCCAGTTGGCTCATCCGCGAGTATTAGCTCGGGTTCGTTCACCAGAGCTCGAGCGATAGCAACGCGTTGCTGCTCGCCTCCACTTGCTGCGATGGCTTGTGATCAAGCCTGTGCAACAAGCCAACTTCTTTAAGCAAGGATTTAACTATTTTTCTTCTTTTCTCCCTTTCAACCCCACGAAGCAAGAGCGGTAGTTCAACGTTTTCAAAGACGTTGAGAGTCGGTATCAAGTTAAAGGTTTGAAAGACGAAGCCAACTTTCCTGTTTCTTATCTCCGCTAACTCACCTTCGCTTAGCTTCGTTACGTCTTTTCCTTCGAAGAACACCTTTCCGCTTGTTGGTCTGTCGAGACAGCCAATGAGGTTTAGCAAAGTGCTCTTCCCAGACCCGCTTTTTCCAAGTACAACAACGAACTCGCCCCTTTTCAGAAATAAGTTTATTCGCTTGAGCGCGTGCACAGGCTTGCCTCCAAGCCAATACGTCTTTGAAGCGTTCACGAGCTTGACAAGCGCTCTTTCACTCATATCTCAACGCCTCAACTGGCAAGAGCTTCGCAGCCTTTCTAGCTGGTAATAAACCACTTATAACACCAACAAAAAACGAAAAGAGCAGCGACGCTATAATCAAGTCCGCTCCCATATACGAGGAAAAGGTTATCCCTTTAGCAACTATAAACAACTCAACTATTTTTGCTGCAGCGATTCCAAGTGCTAGCCCAACAACCCCGCCAATTAAGCCAAGCAGCCCAGACTCTAAAAGGAATATCAGCATCACTTGCCCGTCCTTTGCCCCTATGGCTTTTAGCACGCCTATCTCTCGAGTTCTCTCAAGAACGCTCATGTACATGGTGTTCATTATGCCAATCCCACCAACTACGAGCGAGATTGTTGCTATCCCTATTAGGATGAACTGGATTAAAGAGAGTATGATGTTAGCCCTTTCAAGCAACTGCTCAGAAGTCTGAACCTGAAAGCTCTCCTCGCCTTCCTTCTCGTTTCTATACAAGCGTAGTTTTTTCTTTATTTTCTTCGCCAGTTCACTTGGCTCGTAGCCAGGTTTGACTTTCGCGTATATCAACGAGAGCTCATTTTCCTTTCCGGTTAGCTCGCGAAGCGTTTCTATTGGAACTACGACGATGCTATCGTCAAGTTTATTCCCGGTTTTCTTTAACACGCCCACAACCTTGAACTTTTTCCCAAGTATCTCAAGATAACTGCCAACTTTTACCTTTTTTGAGAAGAACTCGCCCTCATAGAGATAGTTGCCGACTATGCACGCGAATTTATCGCTTTCCTTTAATTCCCTCCCCTTTTCAACTTCATATGCGCCCTTAAACGCTTCTTTCTCCTTGCCTGTTGGTATGCCGACTATTAGCGCGAACTTCTTCTCGTCCTTAAAGACAACGTCACCGTTTTGTATGAGCACGCCAGCTGCTGCCTCAACACCGCGAACTTTAGCGACTAGCTTTAGCTCCTCATCGCTAAGCGGCTTTGCAGCCGCTAGGATAGAGGAGATGAAGTACTCCCCACCGCCTGCTGTTATCGTTATCCTATCCTTTCCAAGCCTTTCAAATTGCTCTTCAACCGCTAGCTTCATCCCGTAGGTTATGGAAATCAAGGAAACGACCGCCGCTATTCCTATGAAAATTCCTATTGTTGTTAGCGCGGTTCTAACCTTTCGCCTAAGCAAGTTGCGGGTTGCTAGCTTCACGAATTCCATCAGTGCGCTCATTTATTCTATCTACCCCTTAACTTGAGAAAGAAAATCACAACCAAAATTACTATAGCAAAACAAGCAATTGCAATCGCTGCCAAATCAAAGCTCTCTCTTGCTGTTAATCTCAGCGATAATTTTTCCCTTTCCTCGTATTCGTTGTTAACTTCATCGCTGTATTCAAAGCGAAACTCAAAAGTCAGGTTATCGCTTTGGGGCAAGAGCCTTAGCTCGATGCTCTCGCTATCGTCGCTTGAAAGCTCACCTATGTAAGCGCTGGGTGGCGAAAGCAGAATAAAACCGCTGTGATTGACTAGCTCGACTTTGAGGAATTTGGCATCCCCCAGCCCGGAGTTAACAATGGAAAACGTTACAGTTCCCTCTCTATTCTTTGCCAAATCGCTCTCCTCAAGGTAAACGCTTATTTTTGGCTTAGCAACGATCTTAACGCTAATCGTTTCGTTCCTCGCATATCGATTACCAGCGGAATCGTAGTAAGTTATTAGGAGTGGTAAGGTATAGATGCCAGCATTTGCTGATGGAAGGGCAACCAGGTTAAAGGAAAGCGTTGCGTTTTGACCTGGCATTAGGAGATAGAGCCTTTTCTCCACGCCCTTCCTTACCGGAGCTATTGGATAGCCGTTGAGCTGTAGCCTAACTGAAATCTGCTTCAACTCCGAATCCGCTGCGTTTTGCAAGACAAGCGTGAGATTAAATTCCTTCCCCGGCTCTATTTCATCTGGAGATGTAGAAAACGAGATTAGGTTTAAAATTGCGTCCAACGTTTGAACGTAAATGCGAATAGGTATCTCTATCCACGTCTCGCTCTCACCATACTTGTAGCGAATCTTCGCCTCGTTCCATCCCTCTACGGCATCGCTCGCAACCCTTATCTTGTAATCGAGAAGCGCTGATTCGAATGGCGAGATCTTTGGGAAGTAACGAGTTGCGTTCTCGCTCTCGTCTAAGAAGAATGGGTAGTTATCAACGAACTCAAAAGTAACGCGCTCCGCTGGCTCATAGCCTTGGTTCTCGACGCTTATCCAAAGCTTCACGTACTTCCCTGGCTCTGCTGGATAGGGCTCATAACGCAAGGCAGAGACAACTAAATTTGGTGCATGTGGATAAGTCTGCGCATGTGCAAGCGCGGGCGTGAGCAACAAGCAAAAGGCGATTACGAATCCGATTTCCATTCTTCTAATGACGTGCATGAGGAGTTTATTATCTCGCCTTGTTTAAACGTTTTGTTAGGAAGATGCAAGCGATCCCAACTTCATATGAAAATCAGCCTGGATATCGAAAACAATCCAAGTGATGTTAAGAGCACTATGATTCCGCCAATTAATGAGCCAATAGCTATAGCTATGAACGATTTTCTCTTGTCAAGCCCAAAGAACCACGCCACTATGCTCGCGGTATAAGTTCCTGTGAATGGGCCTGGAAGCAGGGTTAGCAAGATTAAACCAAATGGCCCATACTTAGCTATATGCGGCTCCGCCTTTTTCCTCGCTTTCTCTACGTAACGCTTAAAGGCCTTAATCTTAGAGAACAAGCGCTCGTAGAAGAGTTCGAGTGCGAAGTAAACTGGGAAGAAGAGCAGAGAGTTCGTTATAACTGAAATCAGCAAGACGAAGATTGGGTTAACGCCAAGAGCTATGCCAAGCGGTATGGCACCGAATTGCTCAACAGTCGGAACCAAGTTCGCTGCTATTATCAGCGCGGTCTCGCGAAGCATTATTTTGCTCACGTGAAATCCTTTTATGCCATGCTCACTCTGCAAGGAAGAGAAACTGCTCTCCGCTTCTCTCGGCATATGCAGAGATTGCATATTGAACAAGTGGGAAGAAGCTCGGGCTATAGCTGCCTTAGCTCATCGGGAATTGAGAAGGAAGCTTGGGCTAGTCGAAGTCGTGCCAAGGCGTGGGATACCTTGCAACTTTTGTCAAAACAGGTGCAAAATAGCAAAAGGTCAGCTTGGCTATTGCGGTATAAAGATGAACAAAGACGGCAAGCTAGTTCACCTAGCCGGAGATTTTGAGAAAGGTTTACTTGAGTACTATTTTGACCCATTACCAACCAATTGCGTTTCTGCTTGGTGCTGCGAGGAGAGAAACGCAAAATCTGGATATAACCTCGCGGTTTTTTATGGCGCCTGCTCCTTCGACTGCCTCTTTTGTCAGAACTGGCACTTCAAGCACTTAACAACGAGCTTATCTCCAATCGTGAAAAGCGAGGAGCTAGCTAGAGCTGTAAATGAAGAGACTAAATGCATCTGCTTTTTTGGCGGTGACCCAACGCCACAGCTGATGCACGCGATAGAGGTGGCAAAGTTAGTGGTGGAAAACGATTTGAAAGTCCGAATTTGCCTCGAGACGAATGGGAGCGCGAACTGGCATTTGCTGAAGCGTTTCGCTTCATTTGTCTTGGAAACGCGTGGTACGATAAAATTCGACCTGAAGTTCTGGCACGAGGAGCTAAACCTAGCTATATGCGGCGCTTCAAATAAGTGGACGCTCTCGAATTTCGAGCGATTATCTCGCTTCATTGGCGAAGAAGAGAGCTATGCCTTTTTAACAGCTTCAACGCTCTTAATCCCCGGCTATGTGAATGAGGAAGAAATTAAGAAAATCGCGAGCTTCATCGCGAGCTTGAACGAGCGAATACCATACTCGCTTTTAGCCTTTTATCCATGTCACGAGTTCGCTGATCTGCCGAGAACGAGCAGAGAACTAGCAATTCGTTGTTACAAAGCTGCAAGAGATGCTGGGCTGAAAAACGTTAGAATTGGGAATGTCCACTTGTTGATTTAGTTTCTTCACCCAACGAACTTCGGCCTTTTGCTGAGCAGCATTGGCAAAGATAGTTCCAAAAACGGAAATCCCTTCGTTCTTTCTTTCACATAGCTTATTAGCTCCTCTAAGCTCATCTCAACTATCCTTCCTTCTCTTCTAATTCTCACTGGTAATTTCCCGCTCTCCTTTTCCTTCTTCCCAACAACAACTGTTAGCGGCGTCCACTCTAGCTCGCTTTCCCTGATCTTCTTCTCAACTGTTTCATTCCTGTCATCGACATCAACTCTTATCATGTTTTTCTTCAGCTCGTTTGCAAGCTCAACTGCGAAGTCAACGTATTCCTCGCTAACTGGACAAATCCTAACCTGCGTTGGGGCGAGCCAAAGCGGGAAAGTAGCTCGCTCTGGGTTGCGCATATATTCGCGCTCAAGAATGGCGTAAATACAGCGCTCCAGCGCTCCGCTTGGCGAGCAGTGAAGTATTAATGGGTATTTCTCCTTTCCATCTTCGTCAACGTATGTTATCCCATATCTTTTCGCGTTTTCATGGTCGATTTGCACCGTAGATAGAGCGCTGGCTTTGTTCAAGGCGTCAATGAAATTGAACTCGAATTTGGGGTCGAAATAAGCGTAGCGTCGCTCCCACATTTCAATTAGAACTGGTCTCCCAAACCTCTTCACCAAGTCTATGATGAAGTCCTTGTTCTTTTCCCAAAAGCTTTTTGTGAAGCGAATTGCGGTCTCGTAGTCTTCGTTTGAGAACCCCAAATCGGCCAGGCATTGCATGCAGAACTCGAATTGCCTCGCGAACTCGCTCTTCGCTTGCTCCAAATCTTTACATAACGTGTGCATGTCTGGCATCGTAAAGGCGCGAAGCCTTCGCAAGCCAACTAGCTCGCCACGCTTTTCCAACCTAAACGAATAGCGAGTTAGCTCGTACATGCGCAGGGGCAAGTGCTTATACGAAATCGTCATGTGCGACTTCATTAAAAACTGGCCAAAACAAGCGCTAAAGCGCAGAAATAGCTTTCGCTTAGCGCTTTGCACAGTATATTGCCTTGCTGGGAAGCGATGCAAGTAATCCTTTAACGCTGGGTGCTCGTAATCGTACATAACTGGGGTTTCTACTTCCATGGCTCCATAGGCTATTGCTTTCTCCGTTATCCACCTCTCGAGCAAGTTCTTTATCAGCCTACCTTTTGGATACCATCGCATGTTTCCAGGGTCGCTTCCCGGTTCATAGTCAGCTATTTCGAGCTTTCGCATCAGCTTTACGTGAGGTGGCTCTTGCTCGACAGCTCGAACTTTCTTCATCTCGTAGCGAGCGAACTTCTCTAGGTTTTCGTAGTTCGTGAAATCAAAGCCAACTATCTTATCTCCCTTCAGCTCTATGGGATGAAGCTCGCCCCTTGGCGTTAAGATATACCAGCTCGATCTTATCCTTTCCTCTGCTTTTAACGCCTTTGATACGAGCTCAAGCTCTTTTGAAGTCAGGTGTTTAAACCTTTCAGCAAGCGCGTGGCCAAATAGCTCGAGCTTAAACTTCTTTGTCCAGCCAAAAGGCGCGCGAAATGCCACGACTTTTTGCTCTCTTGCGAACCTTTCCATTTCCTTCAGCAAGTCAAGGGCTATTGCGCTGCTCGCCAATTTTTCGCTTAGGTGCGAATATGGATAAATTAGAAGTGTGCTCGCCTTCACTTCTTTCAGATTTTCAACGATTTCTCTTGCGAGTTGAATTGCAACGTCTTTGTTATCTCCTTCTTCGACAGCTACAAAAGCTACTAGGACGTTCTCGTACTTCTTACTTTTTTCCTTAACTTCTTCCGCGTTTTCGGTCTCCTTCTCAATTGCCTCGTACTCAAAGCTCTTGCAGTGAAGTAACAATGCTCGCATTAAATCACCATCGCAGGCAGAATTTTAAGCTTCTTTCTAAATGGTTTGGCCTTCTTTGGAAGCGACAATGCTTTCTTTTTAACGAAGTTTTCAAATGTCACAGCAAAATTCTAAAGCTTCTTCGCGAATATTATTACAGCCCCGTCGTCTAGCGGTAAGGATGCCGGCCTTTGGCGCTCGCCAAAGATGTGAGCTTTGCTATGAGCGGGGAAAGCCGGAGGCGGCGGTTCGAATCCGCCCGGGGCTATCGCAAGGAATTTTATCGATCTGTATAATGACTTAAATCGTCCATTTCCATTCTTTCATGCCACGCATTAGCGTGCTTAGGCTTGGACATCGAGTAAAGCGAGATGCTCGCGTTACTACACATTGCGCTTTGGTAGCCCGCGCGTTTGGAGCGAGTTGTTTTATTTTCACTGGCGATAGGGACGAGAAGTTAATCGAAACCGTAAAAGATGTTTGCAGAAGATGGGGAGGGAAATTTGAGATAAAACATGAAAGCAGCTGGAAGGCTTTTATCAAGAACTTTCGCGGAATAAAAGTTCATCTCACAATGTACGGAATCCCTTTACCGGAGAAAATAGAGGAACTTAAGAAGAAAGTGAAAAGCAAGAACTTGCTCGTCATAATAGGTGGCGAAAAAGTGCCGCGTTGCGTTTATGAGCTCGCTGATTATAACATCTCCATAACAACGCAACCGCATAGCGAAGTAGCTGCGCTTGCAGTTTTCTTGCACGAGTTGTTTGAAGGAAAGGAATTCCATCTCGAATTTGAGAACGCCAAACTTAAAATCGTCCCGCAAGAAAGAGGGAAAAAGGTTGTTCGGGTTTCAAACGGATAACGCTTCTCATCTAATTGTTCTCATCAGCTTTAAAACCTCACATGCCTTACAAATCTCTTGATGTGATGGTTCGCCACAAATCGCACAACGCTTTAATTTTCCCTCGTATTTCCACTCCCTTCTGATTTTCGGAAGGAGAGATAAGAAGTTCATCACGAGCTTTTCATTGAAGTTTGGATAACGCTTGTTGACTTCGCTTAGAAATTCCCTTATCATCCACCTTAAGCTAGTTTTCAAGTCTGGACAGGATTTTTGAACAAATGGCAAGTCATTAGCCATTGCATAAGCAAGCGTTTCCTCGTTTTTGCAAAAGTAAAGTGGCTTAACTCTTGGCACAAAGGCTTCGCAAGTAAGTACGCCGGTTTTTGGGCCGAGGTTTAAGCACAAGTTCAAGCTCCCCTTGAAAACGTTCATCACTATTGTTTCAGCTTCATCATCGAGGTTATGCCCCGTAGCTATGACGCTTGCTCCCAGCTCTCGTGCTTTTTTGTTAAGCAAATATTTCCTCAATATACCACAAGCATAGCAAACGCTTGGTATCAATTTCCTTTTCACAGCCTTTCGGAAAACCCTTCTCTTTATTCCGAGCTCTTTCTCCATGTCAACAACGTTAAGCTTTACGTCTAGCTCACTGCAAATCTCTTTAACAGCATTTAGGCAACGCTTTGAGTAGTTTTCTACGTGTAGATTTACGTGAATTGCCTCGCAGTCGTAGCCAAGTTTTTTCAAAATGTGAAGCAAAGCAGCGGAATCCTTTCCGCCAGATATCGCAACCAGTATTTTATCGCTTTTACGGAAGAGCCTGTATTTCCCGATAGTTCTCCTTACTTTGTTAACGACGCCTACCTTCACTTTATCACTCGAAATCCATCAACGAAATCTTTACTTGGTCTTTTAACTTCGATCTCCTTCTTTAGTTTTCTGCCGTATTTAACAATCGCCTTTTTCGATTTGCAATCGGAGTAGTAAAGCGTCAATTTCGCTGCGATTGTGATGGCTTTCTTACTCAGCTTTCCGCATATTATGGAAATAGGGGAAGGATATCCTTTCACTTCAAATGCGAGTTCGCCCTTTTTCTTCAATTTCATCAACTCCTTGTTTTCTTCCTCATTTCGACCTACTATGATTTTCGCTCCATCAACGCGAAAATGCCTTCCTATTTTAAGAAGCTTGATATCACGCTTTTCTATTCTCTTCTTGTTCTCTAACAAATCTCTCAATTTCATAGCAAACTCACGTTGCGTCAAAACGCAAGCAACACCAGGAGTTGCGTAGCGTTTTACCTTGAACTTCTTCGCTAACTTAAGCTGGACCTTTCTACTCCTTCCCTTTATCGCAAGCAGCTTCTCCCTTTTAACCCACCCTCTTTCTTCGGGTATGGTTAGGGGTAGCAATTTCGCGGATAAAGGTCGCAGAACCAAGCGCTTGAGCTTGGCTTCCTTTTCTATGAGCATGAGCTTATCCAAAGTCTGCGTCATTGGGCGCTGATTTAATACCTCGCCTGTCACTATGAACCTAGCTTTTACTTTTCTCATTTCACGTTTAGCCAGCCTTAGCATGGCGATCTTGCAGTCAACACAGGGGTTCATACCCTTTCCATATCCGTGCTTTGCTTTCCTTATAACGTTGACATAGCTTAGCCCCATGTCAATAACCTTTAACTTCACGCCAAGCTCTCTCGCCGCTTGCCTGCAAAGCTCTGGGTTTCCGAAAAATGGCGAAGTAAAGTGAAGGGCTAGAACTTCGACTCCTTGATCCTTAACGAGCTTTATCGCTAGTATCGAATCCAAACCGCCAGAAAGCAGCGCTATCGCTCTTACCTTTTTTTCTTTCATCATCTACCACTTAAGAAAGCCTCGAACTATCAGCGAAATCGCTTTACTCTCGTTCAGCCCACGGCTTCTAAGATAATCAAGCTGTTCTTCCGCTATTCTGCCAATCGACGCTTCATGCGTTAGCATAGCATTTTTGCAATTGTTCTGAAGCTCTGGGGCTAGCGTTATGCTCGCTTTTCTCCCAACTATCAATCCCTGACAATCAACATGCCCTTTTGCCTCTGCATCAGCTGCTATCTTACTTCTTGAGCTTATCCTTCCTCCTTCCCCTGCCACAAGTCTAAGGGTTATGGTGGAACTCGACCCCTTGCCGAGTAAATGCGAGAACTCTTCGACGTTAAGCTTGCACTTCCTCGCGAGAGCTGCGAGTTTGATTTCAGAGGCAGCGTTCTCTTTCAAAAAAGTCGAAGCTTTTAGTTTCATCTCCCTTGCTGGAGAGATAGCCTTATAGCTGTAGTTTAATCTCGCTCCACTTTCAAGATAGAACTTATAGCTCATGCTCGCCTCCTCCGAGCCCATCCAATTGTGAACGTGCTCATAAACCAGCGTCGCTCTCTTTCTTAGCAAAACGTTTCCAAAGGCGAGGTGAACAGAACGTAGATTCTTTTTAACAGCTGCACATGATACAAGAACTTTTGCATGCACGTTTTCTTCCAACACCAACAAGTTATTCAAACTCTGCTCAACCTCGCTCGAACTGAGCAAAACACAAGTTACTATTGGCTCTTTAACGCTTTCTTTTACCAAAATGAAATAACCTTGTTTTGGTCTTTCCTTGAAGTATTTCCTCGTCCACTTGTACTTTTCCCAAGCTTTTCTACTTTCCATCACTATCACGCTGTCTTCTTCTCTCAGCTTCTTTACTTTAGCGTCAACTTGTAAGTAATTCACATCTCTTGCATTTTTCATATCCCCACCTCCTTATCGTTTTGAAAACTCTCTTCCAATCCCTTGACTCACAAATCAGCTTGCCGTTCAGGAGAACGCCAACCCTATCAACTCTTTTCACGTGCTTCAAAATCTCCCCATGATGGGTTACAAGCAGGACAGAAGCGTTGTTTGAAAGCAAGTGCTCGTTTATCAGCTTGCCAGCAAGCTTAAGCCTTTTCACATCAAGCCCGGAGTCTATCTCGTCAAGCATCGCCAGTTTTGGTTTGAGAGCAATGACTTGAACAAGTTCGAAGAGTTTTTTCTCCCCTCCTGAAAATCCAGCGTTTAGCTCGCGATTCAATAAGCGTTCAATGCCAGCTTCTTCTAGCAAACTCTCATAGCCCAACTTGCTTATGCTTTTTAACAGCTCTTTACATGTTACGCCTTTTATAGTAACCGGGTGCTGAAAGGCGAGAGCGATTCCAAGCTCGCTTCTCTGCTCGGGCTTCAGCTTCGTGATGTCCTTTCCAAGGAAATAAATCCTCCCTTTGACTTTGTACTTTCCAATCCCCATTATCACCTTCAGCAGCGTTGATTTCCCACTGGCGTTTGGGCCGAGCAATGCGTAGACCTCGCCTTCCTCTATTGAGAACTCTATATCTCTTATTATCTCTTTCCCACCTAGACTAACAGAAAGTTTTTTAACTCTTAGCATCCCTTCTCGACCTGCAATAGGAGCATATATCTTCTTCTACGTTTATTTCACCTCTCGCAAGCTTCGCTGCTATCCTTTTCGCCAGCTCAGCTAAGCTCTCATTTACCTTTCCCTTCCCCCTCATCCCTCGCAAGTACTGTGAGATAGCTGCTTGTGTCACACCAAGCAATTTCGCGGCTTCCATTTGCTTTAGGTTATAGCTTTCGACTAACTCTCTTGCTACAAGCGCGCGGAGCAATGGCAAAAAGCTCGATATAACTTGTTCGCATTTTGTTCTCATCCTCTTGTTAAAGCAGAAAAGCTTAAATTGTTATAACGGCGTTAAGTTGGTTCTTTTAATCGTGATATTAGTTTGGGTCTCCTAACAAATTGTAGAAGCAAAATCAGAGCTCGTACCAAAATGACTCGCTGTTCTGG
>CAZYXF010000011.1:0-2541 GCA_964651025.1 uncultured archaeon | reverse complement strand
TAACAAATTGTAGAAGCAAAATCAGAGCTCGTACCAAAATGACTCGCTGTTCTGGTCTTCAACTTCAACTCCAAGTTTGTGGAGCATCGCCCTGATCAGATCGCTCTTTTCATAGTCTTTCGCTTTTCTGAGAAGAGTTCGCAGCTTGACTATTTCCTCTATTAGCTTATGGAGCTTTTCCTTCTCTCTGAACTCCCTAAACAGGCCAAGAATTTCGCCAAGCTCGAGCATGAGGTCGCGAGCTTTTTCCATCGCAGCCTTGCTCACGTTTTTGTTCTCATTTGCCCTTTCAATTTCGCTTGCCAATTTGAGCAATTCTGCAAGAGCTTGGGGTGTGTTGAAGTCGTTGCACATCGCAGTTATGAACTTATGTTTAATTTCCTCTATAGTCTTCAGAAACAGCGAGCTTTCCTTCTCGCTCGCGTTAATATCAGTTAGCCTGGCGTAAAGTTCCGCAACTCTTAAGGCGCGCTTCAGCTTTCTTAATTTTTCCCTCGCTTCTTTCATGGCACTTTCGCTGAAGTCTATATCGCTTCTATAATGCGAACTCGCCACAAAAACTCGAAAAACTTCTGCGCTATACTTTTGCAGGAGCTCATCAATCGTTATGAAGTTTCCAAGGCTCTTCGACATTTTCTCGCCGCGAATTGTCAGGAATCCCGTGTGCATCCAATAGTTAACGAACGTCTTTCCAGTTAGTGCTTCGCTTTGCGCGATTTCATTTTCGTGGTGGGGAAATATAAGATCGCGAGCACCACCATGAATATCGAGGGTTTCTCCAAGGTATTTCATGCTCATTACGCTGCACTCTATGTGCCAGCCTGGAAATCCAAGGCCAAACGGCGATGGCCACTTCAACGGATAGTCTCGCGGTGCTTTCTTCCACAGCGCGAAATCCGCGGGATTTCTCTTTCCAGGCGCTGGTTCAACGCGGTGTTTTATTAACTCCTCTTTCTTCACGCCAGATAGCTTCCCATAGCCAGCGAACTTAGCGACATCGTAGTAAACGTTTCCGTTGCTTTCATAAGCATAGCCTTTTTCAACTAATTCCTTGATCGCCTCTATCATGTCTATGATGTGAGCGCTCGCCCTTGGCTGAATGTTCGGCCTTATGCAACCAAGCTCAAGCATGTTGAGCTCGAATTGCAAGATGTACTTATCGACAAGCTCCATTGGGTGTAGCCTTTCCCTTTTCGCCCCATGCAGTATTTTGTCCTCTCCTTGCTCTGTTAGGTGACCAACGTCTGTTATGTTGCGAACGTAGAAGACGTCGTAGCCTAAATACTTCAGAAACCTTATGATTATGTCAAACGCGACATAAGTGCGCGCGTGTCCAATGTGTGCTGGAGAGTAAACAGTCGGGCCACAGACGTAGATCTTGACCTTTCCGCTCTCAACTGGCTTAAACGGCTCCAATTTTCTTGTGAGCGTGTTGTAGATTCTCAGTTGCATCCTCTCATCTTGCTTTTTCGCCAAGCCGGGGCCGGGATTCGAACCCGGAATCTCCCGCTCTGCAGGCGGGCGCGTTGCCGTTCCGCCACCCCGGCATGTTTTTCTTTTCTTTCATCTTTAATTTCGTTAAGCTTTGTAAGCTTGCAATATATCCTTAAACGCATCTATCACGGTTTTTAACTCCTCTTTGCTTGTAGCATACGTCGAGAGCTTAAACCTCTTCGTTAGCCCTGGCTTTATCCCCCAAATTCCACGCTTTTTCAATTCGTGATAAAGAAAGTAACCCCGTCGCTTGTGTTTTTGCGATATCTTGAACAGCTCTTCTGATTCGAACTGCATCAAATCATGACTGTGTGGCTTCTCTCCAAGTTGTTTTATTCCCAGCTTTTCCATCTCCCTTGAAAACCACCTCGCCTTTTCGACTTGCTCATCCCAATGCTTCACCCTTTCCTTAACATGCGAAAAAGATGCCATGAGCGTTATCAATGGCGCTCCTCTTACTGTGCAGCCAAGGAATTCGACTTCCTTGTTCGGAAAGTATTTTGACTTTCTTGTTATAGCGCTTGCGAATTCTCTGCGCATGGCTATGAAACCAATTGGGCCACATGCTGCCATGGATTTATGTCCGCTTGCTACGAGGAAATCGACACCAAGTTTTTTCATATCGATTGGCATCCTACCAACTGAATATGCACAGTTAAGTAAAACTGGCAAGTCATATTCTCTTGCTATCTTCACGACTTTTTCAACGCTTGGCAAGTTTCCATAATTGCCGTCAGGATAAGTGAGCACGAGTAACGAGACCTTTTTTCCTTTCTTTTTCAGCTCCTCTATTAAATTCGCGTAGTCGCTTTCGATAATTTTATATTCCGGATATCCGCTGTTCCCTGTCTTGGCTATTTCAACACCGCATCTTTCAGCAGCGAGATAGGTTGAGTAGTGCGCGTTTGCGTCGACTATCACATAGCTGCCCTTCTCGCAAATCGCATGCATTATCGCGAACATACCTTCGCGAGCTCCATGGGTTATTCTAACGATATCCGCGTTAACGAAATTCGGCAACTCTTCCTCAACAAATCGCTTGATCGG
>CAZYXF010000010.1:0-16184 GCA_964651025.1 uncultured archaeon | reverse complement strand
TTTTTACACCTTTCCCTAACTTAGTCATGCCTCTTACGAAGAAAAGGAAGTTTGTGAAAATCGTAAAGGCTAGATTGCCATGGATATCGAGTTTAATAGACGAGAGCAACGCTAGCGAGTTCGATTTGCCGGAGGTTAAGCTCAAGTACAGGAGCACAAGCCTTTGCTTGGCTTGCAAGGGTCGCGGATGGTGTGGAAAAGCTGCTTGTCCTTTGTTGATGAGAGTTAAGGCGTATATCAAAACAATTTCGCTTGTCAGGTCAAACCTCGTGGTTGGAAGCTCTCCACCAAGCGTTTTCGTTGGTAGGATAGGCTATCCCTACGTTCGCGTCGCCCCTTTAGTCCCGCCAGTTAACGGAGACACAAGCGTTTACGACACTCCAGAGCTTTGGCTATCGAAGAGCATAGAGGAAATAGTAAACTTTCGTCTCTCGCTGATCCGTGGGAATTTCTTGGCCAACGTAAGAAAAGCTGGTGGCGACAATAAGTTCCTTGAGAGAACGCAATTGCTCGCGATGGCGAGGAAGAGCAGCGAGGCTGAGATGCTGCTTAAGTCGCGGCCAAAAAAGGCTATTTTGCTCGACTCGCATGTTCAGCCTATTGGGCCTAGCAGCGAGCTAAGGGATTTGAGGGTTGACGAGGGTCTAAAAGTCGACCAAAGGATTTACAGGTACTATGACGCTCTTGACGTAAAGGCAAAGGATGCGATATTAGAGCTTTACTCGCGCGGTGTTTTGATCTCGCGAATCCAGCGAGCTTTTAGCGCGGGTTGCTTTGGCGTCAAAATCGAGCGCAAACTCGTGCCAACAAGGTGGAGCATAACAGCAGTCGATTCGATAATCTCGCAGCATTTAAGAGATGAAATCGTGAAAAAACAACCAATACTCAACGATTACTTGGTCTTCGAAGCTATGCACGCTGATAGGAAGTTTCTTATAATGCTCTTGCCGAGCATTTGGTCTTATGAGCTAATCGAAGCATGGTATCCAAGAACAACTTGGAATTTGGATAGCAGTGAAATAGCGATCTGCAGCGATAGCGAGGGTTACTTTGGAAGAAAGAGCTACGCCAGCATTGGCGGTTGTTATTACGCGGCTAGATTGGCTTGCTGCGAGTACTTGGTTAAAATCAAAAAGCAAGCGGCTTGTGTTGTTATAAGTGAGGCTTATCCTGGCTATTTGTTGCCGCTGGGTGTTTGGCACGTTCGCGAGCTTTGCAGAAAGGCCTTTCTGTCAAGGCCAGTGAAATTCACTTCTCTGAGCGAGATGTTGATCTACGTGAGCAAGAGATTGCGAACCCCTCTGAAATCGCTCTTGTGCTTTAGCGACGTTTTAAGAAAGTTTATAGCGCAAAGGAGGCTTACAGACTTCTTGAGCAAGAGAGCGTTCGCTAATCAAAAGGCTTGAAAGCTTAATTAACAAGTGAATTGTATTCATGAAACCTCGTGCCATATTCTCTCGTCTCTGTCCGAACTGCGGAGGTAGCATAAGCGATATGAGATTAGCTAACGGTTGCGTTTGCTCTCGTTGCTTGGAGCGATGCTTTCCAATTAAGGGTTATGAAGACGTGTTACGACTCGAAAAGTTATTGTTGCGAAATGGGAAGCTTCGCGGATATAAAGCCATCTCTTCCCTAGCTAGAGCTGCGTTGGAGTGCGAGCGCGCCTTCGTTAAAGCGCTTGGTTTTCGCCCATGGGGGGCTCAAAGAGCTTGGATGAAAAGGTTGCTCACCAATAAGAGTTTTTCAATAGTCGCTGGAACTGGAATGGGAAAAACGACATTTGGCATCTTCATGGCCTGTTACCTCGCTACAAAGGGTAAAAGAAGTTATCTTGTTTTTCCCACTACTACGCTTTTAGAGCAGGCATACGAGAAAGCAAAGCGAATAGCGGAAAAGTTGGGCAGCGGGATAAAAATCATTTGCTATCACGGCAGAGTTAAGGAAAAGGAAGCGCTAAAGGAAAAAATAGCTGCTCTTGACTATGATGTCTTGTTAACGACCTCGCAATTCCTTGCTAGAAATTTCGATTTCGTGAAAAACACGAGATTTGACCTGATTTTCATCGATGATGTCGATGCTTTTCTGAGAGCTTCAAAGAACATAGAGCGAGTTTTGATCTTACTTGGTTTTAGCAAAGAGGCTATAAGAATTGCGGACTCGCTAATCCTAGCAAGAAGAGCTAAAAAAGAAAGAAGAGTTGAATTGCTTGAGGAAAAGCTCAAAAACGCGCTGCCAAAGCAACATGGCTGTCTTATAGTGTCGAGCGCGACTGGAAAGGCCAGAGGAAGAAAAGTCTTACTCTATCGCGAACTCTTGAATTTCGAAATAGGCTCTGCGAAAGAAGCGCTTCGCAACGTCTGCGATGTCTTTGTAGAAGGGGTTGAAAGGAAAACCTTGCTCAAGTTGGTGAGAAAACTCGGGAATGGTGGGCTAATATTCGTCCCTGTTCACGAAGGCATAGAAGTTGCTGAAGAGCTTGCGAGCTTTCTCATAAAAAACGGAGTTAAAGCTGGTGTTGTTCACGCGAGAAAGAAGAAAGACCTAAAGCTCTTCGAAGAGGAAAAGCTCGATGTTCTCGTCGGCGTAGCCTCATACTATGGAACGCTCGTTCGCGGTTTGGATTTGCCGCACCTCGTGAGATATGCCATCTTTTTTGGCACCCCAAAATTTAAGTTCACTATTTCACTTGAAAGTCTCGGGGTTTTTGAGATATTGAATTTGCTCGACCTGTTGATTGATGTGTTGGAAAGAGAGCAAGCGAAGGAGTTGGAAAAGCTTTACCTTAAGCTTCGCCGCTCAATTCGAGAACTTGATCAAGCGAGGCTTCGCGATTTGAATGAGCTTGTCAAGAGCGAAAGTTTTACAAGCTATGAGTTAGCAAAGGCTTTCATAAAGGCGAAACATGAAGTGCTGAAGCTGCTTCAAAATCCAGAAGTTTTGGAAGCCCTTCGCTCTTATCAATACGCTTCCCTTCGCGAAGTTGACCATAAGCTTGAAATCTCGTTGCCAGATGTCAGAACTTATATACAGGCTTCCGGTAGAACTTCTCGTTTATTCGCAGGTGGTGTAACCAAGGGTTTATCCATAGTCATGATCGATGATTTAAACGTCTTTCGCGGCTTACAGCGCTCTCTAAAGTGGCGGTTTCCAGAAGCGGAGTTCAAAGACATAAGAGAAATTGACATTGAAAGGTTGGTGAAGGAAATCGATGAAGATAGAAAACGAGTCCGTAATTTACTTGAAGGTAAGTTCGAAGCTTTTAGAACTAAGGATCTGATAAAGTCTGCGCTCATGATAGTGGAATCGCCAACAAAAGCCAGAACGATAGCCAATTTCTTTTCAAAACCAGCAAGGAGGAGGATTGGCAACATTATCTGCTATGAAACTAATACCGGCGATATGTTACTCACAGTTGTCTCAACTCTCGGTCATGTCTTTGATCTTGTCACGAAAAAAGGAATCGATGGAGTTGCGAGGATCGATAGCCATTTCGTTCCGATTTACGACACTATAAAGCGGTGTAAGCGTTGTGGTGAGCAATTCGTTGATCAAAAGACTTGCGTTAACTGCAACAGCAAGGAATTCGAAGACAAGCTGGAAACTATAAGGACGCTTGCAAGTTTAGCACAGGAAGTAGACGAGGTTCTCATAGCAACTGATCCAGATGTAGAAGGAGAGAAAATAGCATGGGATTTGTACTTGGCTCTTCGACCTTATGCGTGCAAAATTTATAGAACTGAATTTCATGAGGTGACAAAGCGGGCTATATTCAAGGCTATAAGGGAAAAGAGAGAGATAAACGAAAAACTTGTGGAAGCGCAGATATTGCGGAGAATAGAAGATAGATGGCTTGGCTTTGGACTGAGCCGCGTTCTCTGGAGGAAATTCAGGAACAAGCGCTTATCAGCAGGTCGGGTGCAAACGCCAGTTCTTGGCTGGGTGATCCAGCGAGCTAAAGAGCATGTGAAGAGCTTTAAGACCTTTACAAGACTCACGCTTGAAAACGGGCTTGTGCTAACAGTGGATTTTCCGACAAGTGTTAGCGAAATTCTCGTGCTAAAGTGTGAAACAAAGGAAATAGAACTTCCTCCCTCTCCTCCTTACACAACTCATGCTTTGCTTCGCGATGCATCTCGCTATTTCGGCTTTTCCGCGAGCTACACGATGAAATTGGCCCAAGACTTGTTTGAGAACGCTTTGATAACCTATCACAGAACTGATTCAACTCGAGTTAGCAGCGAGGGAATAAGAGTTGCGAGGAGTTTTATAGAAGAGGAGTTAAGCGCAAATCTCTTCAGACCGCGAACTTACAAAGGAGAGGGGGCGCACGAGTGCATAAGGCCAACGCGTAGTGTAGATGCGAGGAGATTGGCGAGGATGATAAGAGAAGGCATAATAACGCCGGCAAAGGCTTTGACCAAAGACCACCTGAAGCTTTATGATTTGATATTTCGCCGCTTCATAGCAAGTCAGATGAAAAACGCTGTGGTTAGAACGCAAAAGGCTTTGCTTAAAGTTGGTGAGAGGGAAATAGAAGTTGAAGGGGTTGTCGAGGTTATTGATAAGGGTTGGATCAGCTACGCGTTCTCAAGGCCAAAAATCGTGCAGGAGCTAAAAGGTGGGGAAAGGTTAAAAGTCGTGAAGCTTCGCAAGTTCAGAGCGGCCACAATCCTGCCGTTTACAGAAGGGGAAATCGTAGCTACTATGAAGCAGCGTGGAATTGGAAGGCCCTCAACTTATGCGAAAATCGTCTCAACGCTTTTTGAGCGAAAGTACGTTTTCACTTCGAGAAAGAAGTTCGTTTTTCCAACTAGGTTGGGAAAGGCGGTTTATTCCTATTTGACCAGTAGGTTTGCTGATTTGGTTAGCGAGGAAAAGACTAGAGAGCTTGAAATGGAAATGCTTGCGGTTGAAAGGGGAGATGCGAACTATCAAGAGATATTGAAGTTCATATGGAGGGATT
This sequence comes from uncultured archaeon, assembly GCA_964651025.1. Lineage (GTDB taxonomy): Archaea > Aenigmatarchaeota > Aenigmatarchaeia > GW2011-AR5 > JAHLMP01 > CAZUUD01. The sequence continues at coordinate 11,221 of CAZYXF010000010.1, read as the reverse complement.
TAATTGAAAGTGGTGTGATGAAGGCGAAGCCAAGCCAACGATTAATAGAGAGCGAAAGAAGAACTTCATTGGGGCCGTAGTCTAGCTTGGTCAGGACGCCAGCTTGGGGTGCTGGTAACCTGGGTTCAAATCCCAGCGGCCCCATCATGCTCATAGGCTTCAATCTGGAGGGCGACAAATTCAGTTTAGACTACGCGAAAAAAAGATTGAAGTTGCTCAACCGAGTCTGCGATTTTCTTGAAGTACCTGTGTATAGATTCATAGACGAGATATCCCTGAAAATTTGCTCTGAGCCATTAAGAGAATTTCTTGATTTGACTTCGAGCTATAATTTCAAATTCACAGCTCATGCTCGCGATAACTTGTGGTTTGAGAGGGATAAGCTCAAGGAAATAGAGCTAACGATCGAGGTAGCGAGATTAATTGGGGCGAAGAAAGTCGTCTTTCACCCTCGCTTTCTCGATGAAATTCCACTCGACTTAGAAAGCGACGTTAGGATTTGCGTTGAAAATCCACGAACCCTGAACTCGCTTACCGTCTTTAAGCTAGTCAAATCACTTGGTTACGGCTTTGTCCTCGATATCCCCCATCACTTCTTATTCTTCGCGGACAACAAACTAGACATTAAAGAAGCGTACGCTGTCTTGAAGGATTTCGATCCAGATCACCTTCACTTGAGCAACACATTTCTACGAGAGGAAAAAACGTTGGAAGCTGTTGTCTACGTGTTAAAGGGGCAGCCCAAAAAGGCGTTTAAGAAGTTGATTGGGGACTTTCACCTACCGCTTTGGTACGGAGATATAGATTACCGCAAGGTCTTGCGCAATTTAAAGCTACCAGATACATTGCTACTCGAGATAAACTCAACGAACTACGAGCTTCTCGGGCTAAAGGTTGAGAGGAGCTACAGGAAAGAAGTAATTTACCTTAAGTATTTATTGGCGAAGTTGAAAAAGCTGTGAAAAGCTGGAAGCTGGCGTTAGACTATGTATTCCCTCTTATCATGAGATCTAATTTCCGCCTTTTTTCTCAGCGATTCTCCTGCGCGAATTATGCCAATTAGTCTATCTTCGAGCGATGCATCTCCTTCGCTTCGTAGTGCCAAATAACGAATTTTTTCCGTCACGTCAACGAAGCAAGCACGAGTTTCATCGTAAACTAATGCTTCTCTGAGACAAAGAGATGAAAAATACAAGTCGCCGATTCCAACCAATCCCAACTCCACTCTAACTACTAAGGAACTTCCATCAATAAGCGACACATATCCTATTCTCATCTCGTTTCTGTCCGAGCTCACAGCCAGAGGTTCATAACCTAGGAGGTGAAGCAATTTTAGTAAGCTGTAGCCAACTCCTATGAGTTTATCGTCTTCGCTGAGAAAAAAGACACAGGGACTTTCCATCACTTCCCTATGCATGCTTTTCTTACAGGAAATAGGTTAAAAGTTATGCGCTTAACGCTTTTCGCTTTAACTTAACATGCGCGTGATTCACGAGTTCGACCCTTGGAAGTTCAAGCTCTGCACATGCCCAAAGAAGTACTCGCTCAACCCTTATACTGGCTGTGCTCATGGTTGCCTGTATTGCTATGCCGCTAGCTTCATACCTAGATTTCGAGAAGTTAGGGAAAAGCGGAACTTGCTTCGCAACTTAGAGCGCGATTTAAATGAGCTTCCAAGGAATTCGCTCATCTCCATGTCAAATAGCTCTGACCCTTATCCGCCAATTGAGAGGGATAGAAAACTGACAAGGGCTTGCATAAAGCTAATTTGCGACTATGAAATGCGTTTGTTAGTGATAACGAAAAGCGACATCGTAACGCGCGATATTGATTTATTATCTCAAACGAGATGCGCTGTGGCGATAACCGTTACTGGATTTTCAACTCGCGTTTTTGAACCAAGAGCTCCATCACCGGAGAAAAGAATTGAAGCGCTTCGCCGCTTGCATGAGGCTGGCATACCCACGATTTTGAGATTAGATCCCATAATGCCATGGATTAAAGAAGAGGAAATTTTCAAGGTTTTGGAAAAGTGCAGCTTCGTTGATCACGTTGTCGCTTCGACGCTAAAACTTAAGCCACATTCCTTTAAAGAGATAACAACCGCTTTTCCAAGGTTAAAAGCTGAGTTAATTCGCCTTTACTTCGTTGAGGGTGAGAAAATAGGCGCGTCTTGGTATTTGCCCAAAAGCATGAGAGTTGAGTTGTTGAGAAAAGTCGAGAGCTGGTGCAAAGCTCATGGGATTAGCGTGGCGTTTTGCAGAGAAGGGATCGATTTCAAAGCGAAAAGTTGTGATGGAAGTCACTTGATAAGATAAAGTTGAGTTAGAAGAAACAGGAAAAATGGTTTAGTATCTCTTCTCTGCCTTCGATTAAACTTCGTAAGAAATTTCTTACATCTTCATTAACATCGTTACCGTTATGCCATCTTCTCAACGATTTCAAGACACGTGGCGCTATATTGTTTCTTAGTACGTTAAGCTCTTTCCTAATGGCGTGTAACACGTCACTCCTCGAAGCTAATTCAGCCCTTTCTCCAGGAATTTTCCTGTCTTCTATTTTTCTTCTTTTCTCGTCCATGCAACTTATGAATCCCATCGCATCTCTTATCGCTTCGGGATAACTTTCCTCACAAAAAACGTCAGTCAAATCACCGCTTGCAACAAGGAGAAGAAGAGATTTCATCAGTCTGCGCTTTGTCAGCGCACATGGTCCTACTAGCGTCGTAGCTACAGTTGCGCCTCTTTCTATAGGACACATGTTTGTGTCCAAATAAACGTCAATCATACCAACTCTTTCTAGGAATGCATCAACGTGTAGGGAGATATACGAATCTATGTCACGTCTCCAAACAGGAGAAGGTAAATAAAGCGTTCTTGCATTGAAGAAATGACCATATACAACTGATTGATTTAATACAAGGTTTCCCTCATCGTAACCAAGTTCTCTGAGCGTATCTCCCGCTCCTTTAGCATTTCCGTCTATAAGGAAATCGTAGTCTGAGTCCTTTGGTGTTGTCTTGAGTAGCAATCGTTGCACTATTTTTCTTCTGCTAGCATGTTGTTGCAGTTCTTTCCAAAGCTGATCAAGAGCAACAATAGTGCCGAAGTATCCTATTGGTAAGGTTATCGGGTCATATCCCTCTTCCTTCAATCTTCTTTCTACTCTTTCCATTTCTTCTTCTCCTACTTTCATCTTCGCTATCAAGTGTTCTGGCAATCGCACGTTTTTAACTACCATGAAGTAACGTTTTTGTCACTGTTTTTTAAAATTATTTCGTGTTTCACGAAAGGAAAATCTTATCACTTTTCTTCTGTCATTATTACCAGTGGTCTCTTCTCGACCAACGCTTGCGCTATTTTCCTTCTTGCGCTCATAAGCAAGCGCCAAACTGTGCCGCGAGAGACGCGCATCTTGTTAGCTGCCTCGCTTTGCGTCAAGTCAAGCAGGTCAACAAGCTTAATGGCTTCGAGCTCTGCAAGAGTTAAAACAACCGGCTCTGGGTTTAGACAAGGCGTTGGGTTGAAGCTTGTGGAAATTGGGGGAAGTGAGATCCAGATTGGAGCTCTTGGCCTACCCCTTCTCGCTCTGCCTCGCCATCTCCAGCACCAGCGCGGCATATTACCACATGCAAAAATCGCGAGTTTAAACAAAACTTTAAGCCATGAAAGGAAGCAAAACGAAAGCTTTAAATATTTTGCATATGCACAAAAATAATATTGTGATATTGCACAAAAAGGTGATACGCATGCCATGGGGATGGGGCTTTCGTGGAGGTTGGGGCTGGAGGTGGAGGAACATGTATTGGCTAACAGGAATGCCAGGGTGGCTTAGAGCTTGGTATTTCGCCTTTCCTTATGTCCAGCCGTATGTTTCGACGATCGCACCGCAAACGCAGGCGACAACGCAATCAGCGACTCAAACCCAACAGCAAGCATTGCCAGTAGCTCAACCGCTACCAACGATTCCATTTCCCTGGTTTCCATGGTTCTGGCGCTGTCGCTGGTTTCCTTGGCTGCCGAGATGGTGGTGGACTGGCATGTACGGGCCAGTGGTATGGACGCCTTATGGGCCGGCGCTAGCTAGCCAAGTGCAAAGCGCACAACAAGGACAAGTTGCGCAGAGTTCGATGCAAACTGCTCCGCAAACGCAAGCTCCGATGCAAGTGCCAATGCAAGCAGTAGCATTGCCAATGACAGCAAAAGATGAGATACAGGCTCTTGAAAGCGAGCTAAAGCTCTTGGAGCGCGAGAAGGAGGAGATAACAAAGGCGATTGAAGAGATAAGAAAGAAGCTGGAGGAATTGAAGAAGCAAAGCCAACAATGAAAATGAAATAACAATACATCATCGCAAACGCGAGGAAAAAGCTTGCAAAGGTTAATTTAAGTGAGAAGAAGAAAAGCATGTGAGAGCATGAAAGTTGCAATTAGCGCGTTGGGAAACAATTTGGACTCGCCAGTTGATTTCAGGTTTGGGAGATGTGCGTATTTCATCTTCGTTGAAATTGACGAGAAGCAGAAAGAGATAAAGAACTTCGAGGCCGTGCAAAATCTCGCAGCTCAAGCGTTTCGTGGCGCTGGCATGCAAGCGGCACAGCTAGTCGCAAGCAAAGGGGTCAAAGCTGTTATAACTGGCAGAATTGGGCCAAATGCCTTCGCGATGCTAAACATGGCTGGTGTAAGGGTTTTCATTTGCCCGCCAACCATAAGCGTAAAACAAGCAATTGAGAAGTTCATGAACAACGAACTACAAGAGCTAACGGCAAACCAACTCCAATTCGGTCGAGGCTTTGGTGGTTTTGGTGGCTTTGGTCGAGGCTGGCGTGGCGGTGCACAAGGGTGATTTGCGCTTAACAAAGCGATAAAATGAGCGAGCAATCGCTTTTCAAAAAGGGCGAGAGGGTAGTTCTAATAGCCTTGCTTGTTAACTTCTCAGTTTCCCTGGCAAAATTGATAGTCGGCCATTTCAGCAAAAGCGTTGCATTGGTTGCGGATGCATTTCACAGCTTTGGCGACTGCCTAGCTAACCTGGCTTCTCTTGTTGGGATTAAGATAGCGAGCAGAAAACCAAGCGAGAGGTTTCCTTATGGATATTACAAGGCGGAAAGCCTGGCAGCGTTTTTCATCTCTCTTTTCTTGCTTTACGCTGGTTTCGAACTTCTAGTGGAAAGCTATAGCAGGTTTCTCTTCCCGAGAAAAATCGAGCTGGTTGAACTTGCTGGAATCGCAGCAATAGCTTCTTCTGTCATCGCTTTTCTTATCTCGAGATATGAAGAAAAAGCTGGAAGGTCGCTCAACCTTCTTTCGCTGTCAGCTCTCGCATCTGAGTCCAAGCTCGATGTCTTCACCTCTTTGCTAGTCTTGCTCGCAATAGTTGCTTCGCACTTTAACTTGCCCATACTTGAGCCTTTAGTTGGCTTTCTCATCTCCCTTTTCATAGTCAAGACTGCGCTTAGCAACGCTTGTCAAGCTATTTGCGCGCTTTTAGATGTATCTCCAGGAAGGGAAATAGAAGAAAAGGTGATATCCACTATATCGAGCATAAGCGGCGTTAGAGCAGTTGAAAACCTTCGTTTGCGAAGCTCCGGTCCTTTCATCTTCGGTGAAGTCATAGTAAAGGTTGGGGAAAAGCTCGACGTGAAGCGGGCGCATGAGATAGCGGATTTGGTGGAAGCACGAGCGAAAAGCGAAGTGCCGCAACTATTAGCGCTGACTGTGCACGTTGAACCGGAGGAAATAGAGAAGAGGCGAGTTGCAATACCGCTCTTGGAAAACAAAGGCAGAAAATCTAAGGTTGCGAGCAAATTCGGAAGGGCAAAGTACTTTGCTTTGGTTGATGTGGATTTAAAAGAAAGATTGATAGAGAGAGTTGAAATCATTCGCAACCCGCATGCTCGCGAGGTGTTGCACGCTGGCTTGAAGACAGCGCGATTCTTAACCGCGAGAAAAATAGACGCTGTTATTACCAAGGAAATAGGGGAGATAGCGTTTAGCGTGTTAAGGGCAAACCTTATAGAAGTTTATAAGTGTGAAGGTAGAATGCTTGGAAGCGTAATTTCAGCTTTTTTGAAAGGCAAGCTGAAAGAGCTTCGGAAGCCAACGAAAAGGGAGAGGATACCGATAGAAGAGCTTCCCGGCTATTTGCGACCGTGGTCGCGAGGCTATCGTGCTCGTAGACGATGGGGTTGGCGCGAATGAGGGAAGAAAAATCAACTTTAAAAATAGCGTGCTTTGGCGTCAAAGGTGGTGTTGGAAAGACAACTTTCGCCATTTTATTGGCTATGAAGCTGTTAAAAGAAGGTAAGCGAGTTCTGCTTTGCGATTTGGACGTTGAGTGTCCAAACTGTTACGTCTTGCTAAATCGTGAGCTTAGAAATGGCAAACCAATTTTCAAGGAATTTCCAGAGCTGGATGAAGAGCTATGCAGAAAATGCGGCAGATGCTTTGAAGTTTGCAGAGAGAACGCGATTTTCTGGGTTAAGGGAAAAACGCCGATCTTTCTCTTGGACTTTTGCAGTGGTTGTATGGCTTGTCATTTGGCTTGTCCAAATCAGGCTATCAAGATCAAAAAGAGGAAAATCGGAGATTGCTTCATTGACGAGATAAACGAAACCTTTGTCCTGATGACGGGTAAAAGCGAGGTCGGAATTAAAGAAAGCTCGTTAGTTGTTGACGAAGTAAAGAGAGAGGCGTTGAAATACGCAAGTGAAAAGAAATTTGATGTCCTTATCTTTGACTTACCACCTGGTATGCATTGCAACGTCGTTAAAGCGCTGATTGGCTGCGATTTTGCCTATGCCGTGACAGAGCCGACGCCACTTGGTGCACATGACCTAGAACTAGCGATCAGGTTGGCGAGAAAACTAAACGTGAAGGTCGCGATCGTTTTGAACAAAGCTGGGATTGGCAAAAGAGAGCTTATCGAAGAAATCGCGAGAAGATATAACGTTGAGATAAAATTTGAACTCCCATATTCACAGGATGTAGCAAGGGCTTATTGTTCTCGCGATATAGCTAGAGCTTTAGACTCGCTTCGACAACTTAGATAACATGCGTGGGGCATACATCTTGGTTATAAGAGTGGAGAAGCCGATGAAAATAAAGGTTGGTTCTCTTGGCATAATAAGCTTTAAACGCGGTTATTATTGCTACGTCGGCTCTGCTATGGGAAGGGGTAAGAGTTTGGAGAAAAGAATAGCAAGGCACTTGAGGAAAAGAAAAAAGATGAAATGGCACATCGATTACCTTCTAAAAAACAAAAACGCTGAAGTTGCGATGGTCTTTCTTTTCCCAAGTGAGAGGAGAATTGAATGCTCCATCTCAAGGAAGCTCGAAAAATTGGCTACTTGCACGATTCGTGGCTTTGGTTCAAGCGATTGTCACTGCAAAGGCCACTTGCACTACTTTGCGAGCTTTGAAAAGCTAAAAGACGCGTTAATAGCTCTCGTAAATCAAAATAAAATCAAACACGCTAATAGGACATGCAGCTTGTGATAGCAAGCGGTAAAGGTGGTGTTGGCAAAAGCATGTTGGCTTCTTCCTTAGCTGTGTTATTAGCAAAGGAAATGAAAATCGTGGCTTGTGATTGCGATGTCGACGCCCCAAATCTCGCCATTTGGCTCGGAATAAACAAAGCGGATAAGACCATTAGCATAGCTAGTTCGGAAAAAGCGAGAATAATCGAGGGGCTCTGCACGAATTGCGGAGCGTGTGCAAAGGCTTGCAAGTTTGGAGCGATAGAAAAGGTTAATAACAAATATCGCGTTAACCAATTCCTCTGCGAGGGTTGTGGTGCCTGTAAGTTGGTTTGCAAGGCAAATGCCATAGAGATTAGCGAGGTAAAGAATTGCAGGGTGATGATAAACGAGAGCTCTCTCGCTTTTCCTGTCATATGGGCGCAACTGGAGCCTGGTGAGAGTGGTTCTGGAAGGGTTGTTGAGAAGATAAAGGAAATAGCGAGCTCTTATGAGAGCGATTTGCTCATCTGCGATGCCCCAGCCGGGATTGGCTGTCCTGTGATAGCTTCGTTTCGCGACTGCGATTTCGCTTTGCTCGTTACAGAGCCAACGCCAACAGGAGAAAGCGATCTAGAGCGAGTGTTAAAGTTGGTGGAGCATTTTCGTATAGATCATGCTATTGTTTTGAACAAGGTCGGTTTGAATGAGGAAATGGAGAAGAGGATGAGGTCAAAATTCGGCGAGAAAATCATAGGAGAGATAAGGTATGACGAAGCCGTTGTCGAATCCCTTGTTCAGATGAAACCCGTGGTCAGTTTTGATTGTAAGGCGAGCAGGGATGTAAAAGCCATATTCAGCAGTCTGAAATCCTTATTGAAAGGGAGGGGATTTTTGTGAGATAGTTTGTGGTAATGATGGCTATAGAATTTAAGGAGAAAATGAACGTGAAGAGAGCAAAAGCTGAACTTCGAAGCGAAATCTGGCGGATTTTAATGGAAAAGAAAGTGGCTCTCCCGCCATTTCCAATTGAGGGAAGGATACCGAATTTCAGGGGAAGCGAAAAGGCGTTAGAGAACTTGAGGAATCTAGATTTGTGGAAAGAGGCAAGCGTAATTTTAATAAACCCGGATGCTGCCCAGCGATTGGTGAGAGAAGCTGCACTTCGAGAAGGAAAGACGTTGATAGTGGCGACGCCGAGATTGAAGCAAGGTTATGTTAGGTTAAGTCCAAAGCAGGCTAAGGGAAAAGAAAGGTTCGCCTCAACTATAAAGGGCATGCTCTCACTTGGCGAGCCAATAAAGCTTGAGGAGCTTGAAAAGCTCGACTTGGTGATCGAAGGGAGCGTTGCCGTTGATTTAAAGGGCAATAGACTTGGAAAGGGCGGCGGTTATGGAGATCGCGAGATAAGAGAAGCTAGAAGGCTTTTTCCGCGCGTCATAGTTGCGACGCTTGTTCACGATCTGCAAGTCGTTGAGGAAGTGCCAAGAGAAGAGCACGATCAAAAAGTTGACTTGATAGTAACGCCGAGCAGAGTTATATTCGTAGGTTCACACCCTCCTTATGTAGCCAGCTCTCGGGGTGAAAATTAAGCCTTCTTTTTTCAGCTTCTCTAATAGCTCGTCCGCATCTTTAATCCCGCGCTCCTCAGCAGCAGCCTTCACGTCTTCGATAGGAACGTTCTTTCCAAGCTTTTCCTCAAGCTCGCCAATTATTTGCAATAGCAATCGCATCCTCGCTCTTTGCGAACTCGTTATACCGCTCTCGATCTTATCTATATCTATCCTTCCTGTTTCTATGTCGATGCCGAGCTGTTGCAGTGATGCTTTCATTAGCCTTATGGCGCGTTCAGCATCTTCTTTACGAACGAACTTGTCCAAGCGGACTTTTGCACTAGCTTCAGCTAGGCGAATCAGAGCTTCGAACTGGCGGAGCGTTATGGGAACTGTTGGGGTTTCCTCCCCAGCGTAGCGATTTCGAAGCTCGACGTAAAACTTTTTGAGCATTTCAGCGGCTTCATCCGTGAGTTTTATATCAGTGCAAGTCTTTCGGGCATAAACTATGTACTTCCTCAAGAAGTTCAAGTCAAGTATTGGCCTTGCCTTTTCCTCACTCTTTCTAGTCGCGAGGATGTGATCAACAAGGGCTTCGTCTCTTTCACGATCAGGAACGTCGCGCAACGCGAACTTCAAATCAAAGCGCGTTAGCAGTGTTTCTGGTATGTCTATTTGGTCCAGGATTGGCAGGTAAGGATCGAACCTTCCGAGTTTGGGATTCGCTGCCGCAAGGATAGCTGTCCTCGCTGGCAATGTTGCGACGATGTTAGCTTTCGCTACGCTTACTGTTTCCAAGCTCATCGCCTCGTGCATCGCTATCTGATCGTCCTTGCTCATCTTATCAAACTCGTCTATTGCGAGTATTGAGTTGTTCGCGAGTATCAGCGCGCCCGCTTCTAAAACCCAGCCCCCCATTAGCTCGCTTTTAACTACAGTCGTGGTTAGACCAGCTCCTGTAACTCCTTTTCCGCTAACATAACGACCACGAGGCAAGGCCTTGACAACAGTGGAAATGAGCTGGGATTTTGCTGTTGATGGATCGCCTGTGATTAAAATGTGTATGTTCCCGCGAACATGAGTTCCATCTGGGTATTCGTGTCTAACTCCACCAAACAGTTGAAGTAAAATAGCTTCTTTCACCTCACGGTAGCCGTAAATTCCAGGAGCTATGCTCGCTATGAGTATGTCATAGATGTCCTTTCTCTTCGCGAGCTCGTGGATTTTCTTTATATCCTCCTGGGTTATCTTCACCTCTTCGAACTCTTCCTCTTTTGATTCAACGTAAAGGGCCTCGAAAAATATCTCCGGTCGCGTTGATAGCTTGCCATGAACTTTCTTCGGATACTCGCGTAGAATACCAACTATCCTTATCTGGTTTCCAGGATCTGTTTTTCGCTGTATTTCTGGTCGCGTTAGTTCCTTTTTCAGCAAGACGTTTATTCTTCCTGGAGGTTCGCCTTCTGTTATCTCAAATGGCTCGCAGATTGTGAGCCAACGGATGTCGAACATCTTTTTATCGACCAGCTTGAAAATTCCTCTTCTTCCGCATGAATCACAAACCGTTGGTTGCCGCAACGTTGGACCGCTTTGCTCGACGTGAATCAAGTTACCGCATTCTGGGCATTGAAAAATTGCCTCGTAGATTTGTGGCCTCACTTCACTTGCAGCGCGAACGACGCCTTCAATCTCAACTAGCTTGCCTATGTGCTTCGCCCTCAGGTTTCGAATGCGTAAGCAATGCGTTTTTGGCAAGTTCTTAAACGCTATATCGAGCTCTTCGTGCTCGGGAAGTTCCATCGATTCTATGACGCTTTTCATCGCTGCTGTTACCTTGTCTGGATTTTCCAGTAATTCTTCTGCCAAGGCTGGGTTAAATAAGTCAAGTTGATTGAAGTCTATTACAATTAGGCCATGGCCTTCTTCGCAAGCTTCGACTATAAGTCTATAGATATCCTTTTTTCGCAGGAATTCCTCACAAGCCAACATGAGCTCGTTCTCTTCCATGCATAAGGTTGCGTCAAATCTTTTTAGCGGAACTGCATTTCTTCTGCGTCCTGTGGAAAAGTGAAAGAGCTGGATCGATCCACTAATTCAAGTCCGATTCGGCTTAGTCTGGTTTCTTTATCTCCAACGAAAAACGCTTAAATTGAGGCTCGAAATTTCTATTGCGGGGGTGGCCGAGTGGTCAAAGGCGGTAGGGTTGAGCTCTGA
>CAZYXF010000009.1:0-16927 GCA_964651025.1 uncultured archaeon | reverse complement strand
AGAAAGCTATCGTTGCTCATAAACGAGAAGCTAGAGAGCGCTATGAGCACGCCAAGAGAAAGAAAACGATGGCCTACCATCAAGATAGGAAAAAACTATCGCCAAATGACATAGAGAAGTTGATAGAAGCTGGGCTAAAAGAGGTGGCGAGATGGAGTGCGTAGTCGACACAAACGTTCTTGTATATGCTGCGATAGAAGATGCGAGTTTGCACGAGAGTGTTAGGAGAATGTAGAAAGCTTCGAGTGAAGCTCGTGAGTTAACGCCATTTAAAAACCAAGCGAAGAATATTTATGCGCGGTATATCGCCATTGATAGCTACAGTCTTGCTAATTGCTTTCACAATGGCAATCGCTGGAATAATGGCGACTTGGGCTACGAGCTTCGTTCAAACGAAGATAACAGAGACGAAAAACCAGAGCCAAGCCATTTGCGCAGGGGCAAACTTAAGGGTGAGCGATGCGGTTTTGAACAAAACTACGAAAAAGGGCACTGTCATCGTCGAAAACCTGGGAACAGCCATGCTCACGGACTTTAAAGGCTATGTCTTCTACGCAGATGCAACGAAAAACCATGACGCAAATCTATCAAATGCGAGTGTAAAGCTCTACGCTGGCGACACCTACACCTTCACGTGGACCGCTAAATACGATAATCCTATAAAGCTGAAGATAACTGCCAGCAATTGTCCAATAGCTACTCAAACTGTTACGGTTACGATAAAATAGCATGAGAGCTGTTGTTAGCATCCTGGCAATTCTCATGCTCTTATTGATAGGGATAGCAGCCCTGAACTTCGTGTCCATTTGGATGAAAAGGGTAACCCGAAATGCAACCTCAGAGTTTAGAAGGAAAACTGAGCTGGAAAGCTTGGCCAGGATGAAGCTCATAAGGATAGACGACGCAATCAACTCAAATCCATCGGTTTTAAAACTCCGCAACATAGGAAGAGTGAAACTAGAGCTAAGGGAACTTAGCATATATGCTGATAACGAGCTAGTTAATTGCATGAACTTAGAGAGCAACCTAACGATTTTTCCAGGAGAAAGGGTTACCTGCTATATCCCAACGACTTGTAGAGAAGTCAAAGTTATAGCGCCTGGAAACATTGACCTAGTGAGCTGTAGAAGCGCGTGACTTGAAGTAATAGAAGAAGGAGAGGAAAATCGAGATGATAGCAAAAGCCATGGCGCAAAGATCGCTCAAGCTGAGCAATATCGTTTCGTTGAGATAATCTTCTAGTTTTTTCAACTTTAAGGAGCTCTCGTTAAGTTCAAGTTCTCTTTGCCTTTTCGCTGCTTTCAAGTAAACCAGCTCTGTCTCAAGCTTGCTAGCCTTTTTCCTCAAATCCTGCACGAGTTCTTCCAGCCTTTCTTTCTCCCTTAGCAATTCGTTATACCTAGCATACGCGCTCGCTAATGAAAGCTCGCTCCTTCTTATCGCTTCTTTAACTTCTTCTATTCTCGTCAAATTCTCATAGAAAACCCTTTTGATCTCCCTTTCCCCATCAAAGGCGACCCTAACTTTTTCCTCCCTTAAAATCCTAATTGACGCTTGTACTATGCAAGCGCAGGCGAGCAAAAAGAGAACAATCATAACTTTTTGCCTCATCTTCTCGTCACCAAGTACAAAAAGCAGAGCAAAGCAATGCCAATGATAGTCGAAATCCCGATTAATGAGTGGCGAGGAATGGCTATAACACGAGCTTCTATCTCGCCCTCCACGGCCTTGATTCGCTCCCCTTTAGCCAGAGCGAGCAAGCGCAGGCTCTCGGTTTCAATCGATAGCTTGTTCTTCTCTTCTATCATCGAGCTAACATTTCGCTTCAGCTCCTCGAGGGTTGAGTTAAGCTCTCTTATTTTCCTTTCCATTTCGCTAATTCTCTCTTGCAACCTTTTCTCCAGCTCCCTCTTTTGCTCAAGCCTGAAAAGGAGCTCCTCAAGCCTTCTCTTATCTTCAACTTGCTTTTCGTCTGCATAGCGAGAGAAATCGATTATGAGCTTTGTCTTGGTGAAGTTCGAGCTAAAGCTTATCCTTATGGCTTTACTATCTTCGTCGAACGACCATCTCAAGCTCGTGTTAGAGACAACTCTACTTGGTGGGGCACGCGAGCTTATCCAAAGCTCACACGGCATTTCAGGGCACTCAAGCCCAAGCGTTAAGAACTTGTTGAGCTCGTAGTAGGTTGAATCGAGCGGGAATAACTTAAGACTCGAATCAAGAGGTGCGACGAGAAAATCTTCGATCTTTAAAAACACAGCGTAATCCCTTGGCCTGAGCTTGCAACTAGTTTTATATGCATGGCCATCGAGCTCCATTTCCCTTACTTCTCTTGGCTCTTCGAACGGGTTATAGAGCTTCAGGACGCGAATGAGTTTTCCATTTCTCGACCTAACTTCGTACGAAACCATTTCACAGCCACGGCAATTGATTTGCACAGAACTCTCGCTGGTTGCGATTCCAAGCGCGAAAAGAGCGAAGAGCAAAATCAAAAACAAACGACGCACTTTAACACCGATTAGGAGTTAAAATTAAGCATTTAAAACCTTTACCTCAAGCGTGCCATCACCTAGATTTAAAATCCTTATCCTACTCCTTCCCTTTAATCTTACCCAATTCTTTATCCTACAGCGCTTGCAAACGTAAAGCAGCTCATTGATCGTTTCCTTTGCAGTTGTTTTCGTTTCTGAACGACAAACGTCGCGCGTCAGAATCTTGCTCTTTCTCAATTCATCGCTCGCAGAGGCGATTCCAGTTTGATTGCACGGAGAAAAGGCTAGGATAAGTTCGTTTTCTCCTGATTCAAGTGAAATCAGATAATCGAGACCACAAGCAACGTAATTCGCGAGCAGTTTTGCGCTTCCTTCACTTGGCGAGAGAATAGCCACGCTCACGTTTTGGTCAGTCGTAGCTATAAAGCTCGAGCTCTGCTCGGTGCTATCGTTCACGAAGTAAAAGGCAATGCATCTTAAAATCGGTGATCTTGTCGTGTTCTGGGTCGAGAGATATGCCTTGTACTTGAAGTATCTATCCTCGTTGTGACCAACCCAAATTGCTTGCGGTGAACGATTGTAAAAGCTCTCGCTTGTTCCATCTGGCCCAACGAAGTTCCATGTTTGGTTGTCGTTGTTCGTAGCCAGCTGAAATTTCAAGCTTGTGTTAGCCGGCAAGCTAGCTTCGAAGTAAAGGGAAACGAAGCTCGTGTTTTCCTTGCTGTCGTGCGAAATTGAAGTGAACTCACCACTCGGATAGAACTCGAGCTCTTGTAGGGAATAAGTCACGTTTACCCAAATTCTGTCGAATCTTACATATCTGCTTTCCACACCAAGAGTGTTCGCGTAGAGCTTTATTTTTAAGGAGTTGACAACGCTCACATCATTCACTATGCTTGAGAGGTCAGGGGAAATCCAAATTTCGTCTTTGCCATTAGTGTTAAAGCCCCAGTCGCATGCGTAGACCCAAGAGCTTCCATTCCAAACCAGTAAATCATCGTAGCGCGTTAGCTCATCCTCTCCTTCGGAGCTCCTCCACTTCGTGGTGTTGAACTCAACCCCAATGACAACGCTTATTATTCGTGCATCGCTTGACAAGTTAGGCGAGAACTCAACCTGAATGTGATTAACGCAGTCATCGTCAAGTAAAGTAGCGTAGATGTTATCGCTTTTAGTTATGTTAAAATCGTCATAGGCTTGTAACGCGTTTTCATCGCATTGAATGCAGAGAAATCTCCCAATGCGTTGGACGCACTTTCCAAGCAGAGTAGCGTTGCTTGCGTTCACGCTTTTTTCGTAGACGTTTTCTACTTCTCTAAGCGCAAGTGAGAGGAAACCCTTGTACACACTTGTGCTAGTATTTTCATGCTCACCCTCGAACTCTTTCTTCACGAGCTTTATCAAAGGATAAGTTAAGTTCTGGAAGAAAGCGGAGTCCTCGCTTGACAAATGATAGGCAAGGGATTGTTGCACTTTCTCGTGCTTTCTTTGGACAAAGGTTACGAAAAGGAAATCTGCGCCGGCAAACAAGGTGTAATGAACCTCGAGCTCTTCCTCGTTTTTCCTTAGGCTGAAGACCGCGGTGCAGTGCGATAGCTTCTCTCCAATCCTTGACAACTTGCTATAGCCTTGACCCTTTGAAAAGCTCTCGTTTCCGTCTAACGCTATTGAAGAGTTCTTAAAAACGATAGTCCTACCTTTTTCTTTGAGAGTCACTGATATAATGGCAGAGGATAAATCAACTTCGCCATCGAACTTTCGCATCCTAACTCTTAGCTTGCTGTTCTCCAACACAAGGCTATCATGGGTTTCAAAACAAGAGACATCGCTCCCAATCACGCGAAACGAGTTTTTTCCAACCCTCTTTCTAGTTCCAATTTCAGCGAGTGGATAGGAGAGAATTGAAAAGTAAATCTCATCACTCTCGTTATCAAAAGTTAGGATACCTTGTTTGACATTTAGCTCAAGAGTACATGAGCTTCCATTTCCTTCTGATAGCAAGTTTGAGATGCAGCTCTCAATCCTTAAGAACGAGCTCTCCATCTCTTTAAATTCCTGGGTTGCAATAGCCCTTTCTAGCAAAGGAATCGTTGCGTTTATCGCAATCCCAATTGCAAGCACTACCATAAACAAGACAAGCGACGTTTGGATGAGCTGATGCATATTTTAGTTTTACCTCGAAATTAATTTGGGGACTAGGCCGGGGGGTTAGCGGTCCCCTGTAACCGGAAATCCGCTCATGCCGGGGCCGAAGCCCGAGGGCGGGCAACAGGCTAAGCCTGGCCCGATTGCTAGCGATGAAACCAGAGCAGCGAAGTCCGCGTTGCAGTGAACCGGGTCAGGCCCGGAAGGGAGCAGCCCTAAGCTGCAGCGCGGATGCTCGCTGTGAACTGGCGGAGTGATGCAATTGGACAACCAGGCTTGGCTTGTTGCTCCACCAAGGGCGTGTCCCCATAGGGAAAATATGGAGATAAGAAGGGCTACTGCAATTCCATGCGAGCTCGCGCTCTTGAAAAACGGAGTTTACATGCGAAGAGATAACCATGCGTTTTTGCTCACTAGATTCGGATCGAAGCTATCTCGTGTTAGGGTTTTCGCAACAGTTGTTGATAAATTCGTGAGCGATAGCGGTAATTACGCCGCGCTAACGCTTGATGATGGAACCGCTAGGTTAAGGGCGAAGTTCTTTGGAGCCAACGTAGCGAAAGCCCAGGAATTCGAGGTTGGGGCTAACGTTGAGGTGATAGGGAAGATAAGGGAATACGCAGGTGAGGTCTACATAGTCCCAGAGATAATAAAAGAGATAGAGCCAGTTCGTTGCTTGCTCGGAAAGATACAAGCTTTAAAAACTCGCCTCCTAAGCTACAGGAAGTTCGCTTTTTTGCACGAGCAGAGAAAGCTTTGCAGCGATACGCTTGAGCTAAAGCGCGTTGCAAAGCGCTTCTCGATAAGCGAGGAAGAAGTCGACGCTATCTTGCTAGTTGAGGAAGCCTTTGGAAAGGCTAAGGTCGAGGATTTAGAGGAGCTCAAACAAGTTGTTCTTTCCCTCATAAAGAGACTTGATAGAGGAGAAGGTTGCACCTATGAGACCTTGCTAAAGGAGAGCAAGCTCGATGAACAAACGCTTAGCAGAATAGTCGATGAGCTTTTGAACGAAGGCTCTTGCTTCGAGCCAAGGCCAGGAGTTGTAAAAGCCCTATAAAAACTCTCTTCTGCTTAAGCAAGCCCTAGCTTTGCAGAGTTTTACCCAAACGAAGGCTCGCTCTATGCTAGGTGGAGAAGCTAAACTAAAGCCATAAGAAGCGCTTGTAATCCCGCTAACGTTGAGCTGCAGGCTAACATTTCCTAGCAAGCTTGAGTTGAACGCTACGCAACTTGTAGAGTTCAGAAAAAATTCGAACTCCTCGCTTTGGCTTCCATTTGAAAGCCTTATCCAAAAGCTGGAATTGGTTTTCGCGAAGTTGCAGAGCTCAAGTGGCAAATTTGAATTAGAAGCAATGGCTTTCAGGTAAAAGCTCTCTATCCCGTTCTCAAGCAAAAAAGCGGAGAAATTTCTTAGCAAGCTCTCGTTGTTCCTCTGCTCGAGATAGAGAACAAACTTGAATTCGCGAAGCACATTAGCTAAAATCGAGTCGAGATAGGCTACGCTTGTTTGTCCTTTCGCTCCATAAAAGATGTCATAGGTCGTTAGAAGAGAGCGGAGCATTAGAAGCGAGAAGACGAGGAAAACGGTTGCTATTAAAAAGAACTGCCCTCTCATCGCTCCCACAGGAAGAGGCGAATTACACGCGGATAGAAGCTCGTGTCATTTCCTGCTAAGAACCGCTCAACGACGACAACGCTTTCGTTCGCTTTTATGCCACACTCGCTTTCGCAAACCCTTACTTCGAAATCAAGGCTAGCTGGAAGCAGCTCCCTGAGCTTTACTTTAAGCGTAGCTTCGTTCTGATAATTTGCGCGAAGCAATCCGCTTTCATAAGCGTAGTCAAGGGCAGAGGAGCCAATTGAAATGAGCAACTCCCTTTTCTCTTCTCTGTGCCAAGGCTCACTAAACGCGTAAATTAGCAAGACTGATATGGCAGCTATTGATATCAGCACCTCGAGCGTGTAGATGAAGGAGCGCATGTTTTTTTATCCGAGGAATTAAATTATGGAGCTTTCGTTGCCAATAGTTTTCATTTTCATCTTCGCAAGCACGTTTGGCGCGCTGCACATGGCTGGGCTCTTTGAGCGAAGAGTAAACGCTCTCATTGCTCTCGCTCTTGCAATAGCTGCCATTTCCCAATCATGGATTGTGAGCTCCATTTACTCAATCCTGCCAATTGCAACGATCTTCATCCTTGCGGTCTTTGCTGTGAAGTTTTTCAAGACGATTTTCCTGGGGAGCAAGGAAGATATTCAAAAGGAAGCACCAGCCCTAATAGTAAGTCTTGGCCTGCTTTTGATAGTCCTTGGAAACGTTGCTGACAAGCTCGTTCAACTGCTTCCAGTTTACGTGCCAACCATGGATTTCTTGTGGTTGGTTGGGGTTTTGGTAATAGCTCTCATGTTCTATTTGGCTTGGAAGTCGCAATCACAACAAACTCAGACTGCTCGCTAGCAGAATAAAGAGATGACGATGCTTGCTTTTATTTTCAGGGACGAAGAAAGATAAAGCATGGCGGAGTATGAGCTTGTTCCAAGCGAGAGAATTAAACAACTTGAAGAGCGCGTCAAAAAGCTCGAGGAGATAATACCAGAGAAGCGCGCCACCATAGAGCTCATCTCGCTCGTGAAGGCTAATCAAGAAGTCGTTAATCAGTTGGTGAAAATGAACAGCCAGGTGATAAACAGGCTCCTATCCCTTAGCCAATCAATCGAAAAGCTCGTCTCTAGACTCGATCAGTTCATGTCCAAATTTGAAATAGCGACTGGCGAGGAGGAGAGCGAGAGAATAAAGGAGATAGAAGAAGCTAGCTCGCAGTTGAGGAGCGATTTTGAGGAACTAGCTGAAAGACTAGCCAAGCTAGAGAAAAAGGTTAACGCCTTGATTCTCAAGCTCCCGGTGAAAGTCGCCTTGAGATAGCATGCGAGCCCAAACCCAAATAATAACTTACTTATTGCTTTCAGGTTTGCTAATAGCAATCGTTGGCGTGGTTTACCTTTGGGGAATACCATTGATCCAAAAGAATAGAGATATAAACTTGCTACAGGGCTCGGAGGATTTCATGAAGAGGCTGGACTTAATTGTTAAAGATGTTGCTAACACCCACGGAAGGAACGCGATATCCTTTGAGCTTGATGGAGAGCTTTGGTTCAACGAATCCGAAAACGCTTTTAGGCTAATAGTTGAGACAAAGGGGAGCATTTACTCGGTCGGTAGAATCTACTTTGTGAGAAATCCAAATGAGACTGGAGAGTGGGGGAAAGACGAGCCAGCAATTCTCTATGTCGACGTCTCTCCAACAGCCAGTGGCTATAGACAAGTCTATGTGCTAAAATACAGAAAGCTGCTAGCAAAGGATGGGAGATCTTTTCAAATAGCGCTGCAAGGCGGCGATTTTGCGGTTCACAGAGGAAGAAAGGTCGTTGTTGAATTCGACCAAGTGCTAAAAGCAAACGGAGAAACAAAAACTATAGTTCGCGTTTATAAAGAATAATGAGAGGGCAGTATAGGATAGTAGCAGAAGTATTTTTGTTCTTGCTTGGGATGATGTTCGCGTTTTCAATAATAACAAGCTTTTCTAGCACGGAGCGCGAACTCGAGAGCTATGCTAAGCTAGCTTTGCTGGAAAGCGTTGCCGATAAGCTAACAGGCTTTTTGATAGCGAGCGTTAGCTTCGACAACGCGAGCTTTCACTTCGTGTTGCCTGTGAAAATAGGAGATTCCTGCTATAAAATCTCAATGGGAGATGGAGTAACGATAGAAGACTTAACCTCTGGGCTCAAGGTGAACAACAGCGCGTATGGGCTTGAAAGGGCCTTTAACCTCTCTGGAAGCGAATACAGCTCCGCTCTCTACTTAGAGCTTCAAAAGCGCGGTGAAGAAATATTCGTGGTGAGAGAGTGAAGCTTCGAATAAGATTGAAGAGAAAGGCAAAGGAGATAAAGAGCAAGCTAAGGGCTGCGATTGAAACGAAGCGAAAGCCAAAGGTCGAGAGAAAGCTGAGACTTGTTCCAAAGAAAGTTGCGAAAGAGGAAAAAGCAAAACTAGAGCAAAAAGGACCAGAGCAATTCCTGCAATTTCAAGCACTTCCAATCTCTCAACTCGGCTTGCTCTTACCGAGCTTAGCAATGCCAAGGGAGAAGAAAAAACCGAGCGTTGAACTCGTTGAGCTTCCAAAGATAAGCGAGGATGTGAAGTTGCCCGAGTTTGAAGAAGAGGAAAAACTGACAGTGACCTTGACTTATCCGCTTGTGAAGCTCTTCGGAAAGGTTTTCGCATACGCCAGGATCTTCTTCGATAGAAGGTTGCACCAATTCGTTTACCACGTTATAGAGCCAAGGCTAAACGAAGAAGAGCGAAAAGCGCTACATGCTATAAAGGAGTTCATAAGGGAGAAAATAGACGTTGACTTCTCAAAGCTAAAGGAAAGGGAGGCTATAAACTACATAACCCAGCTCTTTGAAGAAGCAGCGAGCTACTTCAGGATACCAAGGGAGATAAGGGAAAAGCTGCTTTACTATGTGATTCGCGATCTGGTTGGATTGGAGAGAATAGAGCCACTGATGCGAGATGGGAATTTAGAAGACATAAGCTGCGATGGAGTTGGGATACCGATTTACGTTTACCATCGCGATCCTCGTTTCGCTAGCATGCCAACGAACATAGTCTTTGAGACGAGCGAAGAGCTTGACAACTTCGTCATGAAGTTAGCGGAGAGATGCGGGAAAACGATATCGCTTGCTTCTCCATTGCTAGATGCCACTTTGCCAAGTGGAGATCGAGTTCAAGCAACGCTCGCTAGCGACATAGCAAGGCGTGGATCTAACTTCACGATTCGTCGATTCACAGAGAAACCGCTGACCCCTGTTGATCTGCTCTTGTACGGAACTACTAACCTCGCGATGATGGCGTATTTCTGGCTAGCTGTTGAATACGGCTGCTCCATTCTCGTTGCCGGTGGTGTTGCTAGCGGTAAAACGACGATGCTTAACGTGCTCAGCATGTTCATAAGACCACAGGCCAAGATAGTAAGCATAGAAGACACAGCAGAGCTAAGATTAGCTCACCCGCACTGGATACCACACGTCGCAAGAGTTCCTATAGCGATAGAAAGAAGGGAGGTAGATCTCTTTGAGCTGCTTAGGGCTTCTCTGAGGCAAAGACCAGATTATTTGATTTTGGGCGAAGTTCGCGGTCGCGAGGCTTATGTGCTCTTTCAGCAAATGGCTCTTGGACACCCAACGCTTGCCACAATTCACGCCGAAAACATGGAAAAGCTCGTTGATAGGTTAACAACACCGCCGATATCCCTTCCAGCCTCCCTGCTTAGAAACTTAGATTTGGTGATCTTCATGGGTCGCGTTAGAAAAAATCACAAGCAGGTTCGCAGGGTTATGAGCGTTGATGAGATAATTGGGTTTGAGCCAGAGCAGAAAAAACCGTTGATAAACCGCGCTTTCGAGTGGCTCCCGCTTAAAGACGAGTTCGCAAGCTATAAGAGCGCACTGCTCGCGAAGTTCGCAAGGAGGAGTGGAAAGAGAAAAGAGGAGCTAAAGGACGAGTTAATGGAAAGAGCAAAAGTTTTGCTATGGATGGTGAGAAAGGGAATCAGAGACTACAGGCAAGTCTCGCGAGTTGTAGCTCGTTTTTACAGCGATAAAGAAAGCTTGCTGAACATAGTGGAAGCCGAGGTTTGATATTTTTCTGCGCCAAGATAAAGAATGGGAGGCTACGCTCGTTTTTGCTATGCGATTTTTTCAAGCTATGTGAAACCGCTAAGAAAATACTTCCTCGATCTTAGACAAGATATTCGCTTAGCCGGATTGGGCTATACCTTAGACGAATACCTCTCAATGGCCTTATTTACTTCAGCTTTAACTTTTGTCGTTGAAAGCGCCCTCTTCGCATTTATCTTTGCCTTTCTTTTTGACGTCCTTTTCTCCGTTGTCCTTTCGCTTTTGCTCTCGCTAACAATTTCAGCTTCAATTTTCTTCGCCTTTTACTCTTATCCAACAGCCCTTGCTAAAGGAAGGGGAGAAGCGATAGACAAGGAGCTCCCGTTTGCTGTTAGCTACATGGCAACGGTTGCGAGCGGAAGCAAAAGCATTAGGGATATCTTTGACTCTCTTTCTCGATTGAAGGAATACAAAAACGTTGCGTTTCACTGCGCAAATATAGCGAGAAACATGCGCCTCGGAATGAGCGCGAGCGACGCTATTAGATACGAGGCTCGTAGAATCCCATCGCGAAGCTTTCGTGAGCTCCTTTTTGGCATGAACACAACTTTGAAAAGCGGGGCTAGCTTGCACGATTACTTGCGCGAAAAGGCCAATTCACTGCTAGCAGAGCACAGGCGTAAGGTTAGGCGCTACTCTCAAGATCTGTCGCTTTTCACGGAAATTTACCTAACACTCGTAATAACCGGCTCTATATTCTTTGTCGTTCTAACAACGATAATCTCGCCAATGGCAGGCGTCGAAACAGCTTGGCTCCAATCAGCTATAGCTTTTGTTTTTCTTCCTTTGACTTCTCTCGCCTTTCTAGTCTTCGCGAAGCTCAGGTGTCCGAGATGAACCAAAGGAAAGTCAGCTTTTTAGTCTTAGCAGCGTTGCTCAGCCTACTCTTGCTCTTGTTTTACCTTGGCGTTGATCCATACACGCTGCTCGCGTTTTCAATATTCCTCCCTTTCCTTCTCGCCATTCAGTACGCCTTTCTCAAGTTCCTCAGATTTCGCTACCTCGCTGCTTGCGAGCGCTCATTTCCGAACTTCCTTCGCGACCTTGCGGAAGCGAGAAGAAGTGGGCTAAACTTAATAGAAGCGATAAAGCTCTGCTCCAGAAACGATTACGGAACTCTCAGCAAGGAGGTTAAAAAACTAAAGGACCAGCTCTCCTGGAACATTCCACTTCACGAGGCTCTAGAGTCATTTCGCTCAAGGCTAGGGAAAAGTAGCGTAATAGCTTATGCCACGCTTATCCTCGAGCAAGCAGAGCGAAGCGGTGGAAACGTATCGCTGATTTTAGATTCGTTGGCCGACAACATGGAATCTCTGAAGGAAATAGAGGCAGAAACTCGAGCTCTAATGCGAACCCATGTAACAAGCCTCTACGCCATCTTCTTCATCTTCCTTGGCATATCAGCAGCCCTGATAAGGTTTTTAGTCCCGCTTGTCCAAACGCAAGTTGCTGCAGAGGCCATGCCCTTTGGCATGCTTGCAGGAAGTCCGTGTAGCGCTTGTGTTGGAAAAAGCGAGGCAAGCTGTTTGATCTGCAACTTTTACTTTGAACTCTGCAGGCTATTTCACTTTGGAAGCGAGAGCGAGCTTGCCTGCTACATGAAATCGCTTTTTTTAACGATGATCCTGATAATGGGGGCTTCCACAGGCGTTGTTATAGGACAAATCGCTGAGTTTCGCGCGATAGCTGGGTTTAAGCACAGCCTTATCCTTGTGCTCGCTGGCTTTTTCATATTCGTTTCCCTTTCGATGCTTAAGGTGATCTGATGAAGATGAAGAGCCAGACGAGCCTTGAGTTCGTGGTTAGCGTTGGCGTAATTCTTGGCTTGCTCTCCTTTGTCACGATAGCCATGACGAGAAGCGTTAATTTGCTTCAGGACTCGCTTCAATTCCAACACAAGCGAGCAATTGCTTGGCAGCTAAGCGAGCTTTTGATTTCTTATCCAGGGTATCCGGCGAACTGGAGCGAGCTTGAAGATGCAAAAGTTATCGGATTTTCAGCTGGAGAGCCGCGTGTGCTAAAAGCGAGCAAAGTTCAAGCGATAAACGCCTGTAGCTCGCGCGAATACGAGCTCTTGCTAGAGAAGCTCGGTTTGAAAAGGAATTCTTTAATCTTGAAATTCGAGGTTGTGAACGAGAGCTCCACTTCATTGTTCGCAGCTTGCTACCCACCAGTCGTTTCTAAGCTCGCATCGAGGGCAAAAGTCACAAGGCTAGCTTTGCTGGATGATGGCAGAATTGTTAAGTTAGAGCTGATAGTTTATTAATGCGAGGCTTCGTTAAGATACTGGAAGCGGTTATAGCCAGCCTGCTCATCTTAGGCTCCTTATCCTTTCTTTACTCATTTCGCTTGCGGGAACAGGAATGGGGAAGGGCAGCGATGGAAACGCTGGCGAGAGATGCGATATTCGTCTTGGAGAAAAGCCGCGCTATAAGCGATGCGTTGCTCGGCAATGAGAGCAAAATAAATAACCTGCTCGCTAACTTGTTACCGCCAAGCGTGATGTGGAGGGTTGAGATAAGAGGACTTCCTAAAGATAGAATAAGGATTGGCTGCGCCTGCACTAAAAGCGAGGCGGAAAAGTTAAAACAAATACTCCACATCTACACAAGCGAGGATTGGGTGATAAAATTTTGCAAGAGAAACATAACCTTCGGCATGGTCTTGATCACGCTAGACGAGAGCGTCGAAGAGCTAA
This sequence comes from uncultured archaeon, assembly GCA_964651025.1. Taxonomy (GTDB): domain Archaea; phylum Aenigmatarchaeota; class Aenigmatarchaeia; order GW2011-AR5; family JAHLMP01; genus CAZUUD01. Next base: position 3,856 of record CAZYXF010000009.1, on the reverse strand, counting down.
TTGAGGGAACGGACTTGATATTCACATTTAACCAAACAAGACTTGAGGAAAACCAGGAGAAGATAAAAAGGCTTTTGGAAAGCGATAAGGGCGTTGTGCTAGTTGCTGATCTAAACGAGACTTCTGATTTCATCTCAAGTCTTTTCAACCTCTCGTGGAAGAGCGGGGAGCCAAGCGAGGATAACAGCTTTACATCCCTCGAAGTCGAAACACCAAGCTTTCACTTCGCGAGGCTTTTCACTTTGATGCCGATTCGAATAGACACGAATCAAAACCAAGTCGGGCACTTTTACATCCGCGGCGAGGTTCACAATTTGACAACTGGCTATAACGCTAGCGCTGGCTATGAATTCGTTAAAATCGACGCGGACCCACGAGAGTATAAAGAGGGCGAAATAGCCAACGTAACTGATAGAGAAAACAAAACTTGGCATGTGCTCATAAGGGAAATAGATGCAGACCTAACTGATGGGAGAACCTTTGCTGATATAAGTTTGATTGACGAGAACTACACCTTTTATCTTCCAAACCCAAGCGGGAAGAATAAAATAGCTGCGAACGAGCAAACTATCTTAGCGACAAGCAATGGCTTTTCTTCTCTTCAGCTAAATGAGCACCCGTTTTCGCTCAAAGGAAGAGCGATTTGGATGAAGAGCTATGACCCCAATTTCAGCGATGTCAATCAACTCCTCAAATCAACCCTTTTATTTGCTGCTGGCGAGCAATTCACGCTTGCTGGGGAGAAAAAGCCAACGCAACCTTATGTAGCAGCGAGTTGGATAAACTCGCAAGCTGAATTTTGCCTTCCCTATACGGCAAGCATTTACGTTTGGTACGTTTACTAAGACATGCTCTGTGCCCGTTGCGGGAAGAGAAAAGCGAAGATAAATGGACTTTGCGAACCTTGCTACTTGGAAACCCATGAGCTCTTTAGCCTGAAAAGGAAGAAGCTCGAGCTAAGAGTTTGCAGGGATTGTGGCAAAGTTCTGCTTAGAGGAAAATGGAGAGAAATGGAATTAAAGGAAGCTATAAGGAGCATGCTAAAAAAGCTCGTGAAGGAGCATGGCACAATCGAGGAATACGAGCTTGAAGTTCAAGGCAATAGACTTCTCATAAGAGGTAGGGGAAAGCTGGAAGGATGCGAAATGGAGAAAGTTGAAGAAAAAGAGGCGAAAATTGAGATCAAAGAAATGCTTTGTGATACTTGCACGAAAAGAAGAGGTGGCTATTACGAAGCATTGATCCACTTTCGCATCCCAGATGAAAAGGCTCTCGATTTCTTGTTTCAATTTCAAGAGAGCATTTCTAAATTGGAGCATAGCAAGCATGGGATTGAGGCTTGGATAATAGATAAAAAGGTCGCGAGAAAGATAGCAAATCTCGCAAGGCGATGTGGTTACGAAGTTAAAAGCTCTTATAAACTCGTTGGCATGAAAAAAGACAAGAAGCTTTACCGCGAATATTATACAATATGGCCGAGGAAAAGCAAAGCGAAGAGATAGCGCGCATGCCATTGCCAAGCGGAAGGCAAACGATTGGCGTAGTCGAAGCTAGACTTGGTGGAAACAAGCTTCGCGTTGTCTGCCAAGATGGAAAGACTAGGGTTTGTAGGATACCAGGGAAGTACAGGAGCAAGCTCTGGATAAAAGAAGGCGATGTTGTTCTGGTGGAGCCATGGGAGATTCAAGGCGATGAAAGAGGTGATGTGATCTTTCAATACTCAAAGGCGCAGATAGAATGGCTTCGGAAGAAAGGAATGCTAACTTTGTGACAGAGATAAGGATACCAAGGAGAAAGGTCAGCTATCTAAGGAAGTTGAAAGAGGAATTAGAGAAGAAAGGAAACGTGGAAATCGAGCTTAGCGAGGGCAATTTGGTGAAGATAAAAGGAAACCCTATCAATTGTTTGACCGTGAAAAACGTGATTCAAGCCATTGCTCGTGGTTTTCCAAAGGAGCAAGCCTTTTTGCTCTTCGACGAGCGATACACGCTATGCGTGCTGCAAATAGCGAAAAAGAAAAACGATTTGATAAGGATTCGAGCCAGATTGATAGGGACTAAAGGAAAGGCGAAGCGAGAGATAGAAAAACTTGCGAACGTTAAAATCGCGATAAGCGGTAAGACAGTCGCGATAATAGGCGAGTATGAGAACGTTGAGAACGCTAGAATTGCTATAGAGCGCTTAATTGCTGGGGCTAAGCATAGCAACGTGTTCGCTCTTTTAAGAAAGTTGACTGCTAAATTTTAATTCCGAGAGCATGACCCTGCAAAGCATAGCGGAGAGAATAGCAATGGAGCAGAGAGAGATAAGTGTGAGCGAGTTCTTTGAGAGAAACAAGCACTTGCTCGGCTTTGATAACCCGACCAAAGCTTTGTTAATCGTAGTTAAAGAGGCTGTTGACAACGCAATCGACGCTTGTGTAGACGCTGATATACTGCCAACGATAAAGGTATCGCTGGAAGAGGTTAAGAACGAGGTGTTTCGCGTCACCGTCGAAGACAATGGGCCTGGATTACCGCCAAGAGCAATTGCGAAGACGTTTGGAAAGTTCTTGTACGGCTCTCGGTTCCATCGCTTGCTTCAGTCTCGTGGCCAGCAAGGGATTGGCATAAAAGGCGCAATACTCTACGCCCAGCTAACTACAGCTAAGCCAGCGAGGATATGGTCAAAGACAGCGGAACAGAAAAAAACGCTTTACACAGAGCTGAAAATAGATGTCGAGAAAAACGAGCCACTAGTTCTTAAACAAGAATACGTGGAGAACAGCTCCATCAAAGAGCACGGGATAAAAATACAACTTGAAGTCCTTGGCAGATATCGAAGAGTTAAAGGAGTTGATGATTACCTCTTTCAAACAGCGATCGCGAACCCATTTGTCGAGATAATTTACAAGACACCAGATAAAAGAAAGGTCGTGATAAAACGGGCTAGTAACGAACTGCCAAAGAAGCCAAAGGAGATAAAACCCCATCCATATGGTGTCGAGCTTGGTGTTTTTCTCAGGATGCTGAAGAAAACAAGAGCAAAGACCGTGCTCAACTTCTTGGTCGATGACTTCTCAAGCGTTGGGAGGAAGATAGCATCGAAAGCCTGTAAGAAGGCTCGAGTTAAACCAAGCAAAAAGCCAAGAGAGCTCGATGAAAAAGAGGCTGCGCGCTTATTAAAAGCACTTCAAGAGATGAAGATACCCCGCCCAATTCTCGATTGCTTATCTCCAATTGGGGCAAAGGAGTTTGAAAAGGCATTGAAACGGGCTTATCCACAAGCCGAATTCATAGCGGCTGTAACAAGAGAGCCAGCTGTGTATCGCGGAAACCCATTTCAAGTTGAGGCAGCAATCGTTTACGACCCAAGCAGCTTTGAACAAAACGAGCTAGTTAGCTTGATGCGTTTCGCAAATCGCGCTCCATTGTTATATCAGCAAAGCGCATGCGCGATTTATAAGGCTACGACTAGCATCGACTGGCGTCGCTATGGATTAACGCAATCCAAAGGCTCACTTCCAGTTGGACCTTGCTTGATTGCAGTTCACCTTTGCTCTGTTTGGGTCCCATTTGTTAGTGAAGGAAAAGAGGCGATAGCGAGCTATCCAGTAATAACAAAGGAGATAAAGCTAGCCCTTCAAGCTGTTGCAAGAAAGCTCGCAGCTTACTTGCGCGGAAAGAAAAGAGCGCACATAGAGAGAAAGCGAGTCGAGCTATTAAAACGCTATGCAAGCGAGGTGAGCGAGGCTCTTGCAACTCTCACTGGAAAGGAAAAGGAGAAAATAGAGGCTGCGATAATGAAGCTCATTGAGGAGCGAAGAAAGGCAAAGGTAAAAACGTGAGAGAATGAAAAGCGAAAAAATAGAAGAAAA
>CAZYXF010000008.1:13004-17236 GCA_964651025.1 uncultured archaeon | reverse complement strand
CCTCATCGACGCGCTTTAGCTTCTCTAGCACATTTATCGGATAAGCGTCCTTGAGCAAGATAACGAAAACGTGACCACAAGCTATTTTCATCGCTATCTCACACGCTCGCTTTTCAAGCTCCTCATCATTTCCAGCGAACCTAACAAGCCTATCGCCACTCGCTTCACAAAAGGCAATCGCGAACTTCGCATGCGGAACTGTTGTAGCGAGAGCCTCGTACAAATCCTCGACGGTTTTTATGAAGTGAGACTGCCCTATGATGATGTTACAACCCTCTGGTATTTCAACTTCAACTGCTTCAAGCTCAACCACCATAAATCTCGCATTTACATCGCTTTTTTAAATCTTCTCGGGTTAATTCATAAAGTCGAGAGCATGGCGACAAAGCCGCACTTGAACCTCGTGACACTTGGGCACGTGGACCACGGAAAGTCAACGTTGATAGGAAGGCTGCTCTTCGACACAGGAAACGTGCCGGAGCAGAAGATGCGAGAGCTACAACAGCTTGCGAAGGAGCTTGGAAAGGAAACCTTTGAGTTCGCTTTCGTCATGGATAGATTGAAGGAGGAGCGAGAGCGCGGGCTAACGATTGACATCGCCCACCAAAGATTCGACACACCAAAATACTACTTCACGATAATTGACTGTCCAGGACACAGGGACTTCGTGAAGAACATGATAACAGGAACTAGCGAAGCAGACTGCGCTATTTTAGTGGTTTCCGCAAAAGAGGGGGTGCAAGAGCAAACAAAGGAGCACGTTTACTTGGCGAAAGTGATGGGAGTTAACCAATTAGTGGTTGCGATAAACAAGATGGACGCTGTTAACTACGACCAAAAGCGTTACGAGGAAGTTGTCGAAGCCACGAAGAAGCTGCTAAGCGCTGTTGGCTATGACGTCGACAAGATACTCTTTGTGCCAGTATCAGCTTACAAAGGAGACAACGTGGCGAAGCGAAGCGACAACATGCCGTGGTATGATGGCCCGACTTTGCTCGAAGCCCTCGATACATTTACAGTGCCTCCACAGCCAATAGACAAGCCACTTCGAATTCCAATCCAGGACGTTTACTCGATAACAGGGGTTGGAACGGTTCCAGTCGGGCGAGTTGTTACAGGCGTGCTAAAGAAAGGAGACACGGTTATCTTCATGCCACCAAAGCTGAAGGGCGAGGTAAAGAGCATAGAGATGCACCACGAGGAGATACCAGAGGCAAAGCCCGGTGACAACATCGGCTTTAACGTTCGAGGCATAGCCAAGGACCAGCTTCGACGCGGCGATGTGGCAGGACACCCAGATAACCCGCCAACCGTTGCGAAGGAGTTCACGGCACAAGTGATAATACTGAACCACCCAACCGTCATATCGCCTGGCTACACTCCAGTTTTCCACGTGCACACAGCACAAGTCGCGTGCAAGATAGTAGAGCTAGTAAAGAAGATAGATCCAAAGACAGGAGCTGTGATCCAGGAGAAGCCAGACTTCCTGAAGACAGGAGACGCTGCGATAATAAGGTGCGTGCCATTGAAGCCGCTTGTCATAGAGAAGCAAAGCGACTTTCCGAAGCTAGCGAAGTTCGCTATTCGCGACATGGGCATGACAATTGGCGCTGGCGTTTGCATTGACGTCGTGAAAGCCGAGTGAAGTAGCTAAGGCTTTTTCTTTTTGTTCAAATTTTCATTTTTACCTCGTTGAGAAAACCATCGCGTTTCACCACTTCCTACCATTGTGAGAGAAAGCCTTCATAAATTTGAGTTCGCAAATTAGTTATGTCTCTCTTTTTGCTTGATGCCGATTACGTCAAAACTGAAAAACAAGCGCTTATTAGGCTTTGGCTGAAAGACGAAAGCGGCAAGCTATTAGTAGCAAAAGTAAAGGATTATAGTCCCTACTTCTTCATCCTTCTCGACCAAACTCGCGTGAAGGATGCGGAGCGAAAGGTTAGGAGCAAGTTGTCAAAGGAGCCTTACGTTAAAGATATGCAGCTCGTCGAAATGAAAAAACTTGGAGAGCGAATGAAATTCCTCAAAGTGACGTGCAATTTGCCTTCCCAGCTTCAAAAAGCCAGAGATTTGATTAAAGTCCTTGAGAGTGCTCGCGGAGGTAGCGGAGAAGTGATAGACGAATACGAATATGCGATGAACTTCTATCGAAAGTTCCTAATAGACTCGAGGATAAATGGGTGCTGCTGGATTGAGATAAAGGGATTGGAAAGTTTGAAGGAAAAGAAGGAGGTCGAGGTTTCTATCAACGACCTTAAAGTCCTTCAGACCACGAAAAAGGAGCCAAAACTGAAAATCGTAGCATTTGATATAGAATGCGTCGAGGAAAACGGCGAGAACAGAGTTGTGATGATATCTCTTTACAGCGAGGGGTTGAGAAAGGTTATAACAACGCTAAAGCAACGCGATAAAAAGCTGCCGAGTTTTGTTGAAGTGGTCGGGAGTGAGAAAGCGCTTATATTGCGATTCGTCGAGCTGATAAACGAACTTGATCCAGACATAATAGCAAGCTTCAATGGCGACGGCTTCGACTTCGCGGTTTTAGATGAGCGGGCAAAGGCAAACAAAATCGAGTTAACGCTTGGAAGAGATGGGAGCAAAGTCGTTTTCACGCGCAGGGCTCGCGAATCAAGTGCGAGAATTGCTGGGAGAGTTCACCTCGACGTTTTTCAATTCGTCAACAACATCTTATCGCCACATCTGCAAACAGAAGTCTTAACGCTCGACGCTGTTAGCGCAGAGCTACTTGGCGACAGGAAGATAGAGCTAGATTATCAAGAGCTTTTGGAAACCGTTAGGAAAAAGCGCGACCCAAGCAAGCTGGCGGAGTATTGTTTAAAGGACAGCGAGCTCACTTACAAGCTTGTCAAGCTGCTTTTGCCGCAAATGCTCAGCATATCGCAAACAGTTGGTCAAATCCTCTTCGACGTCTCGAGAATGACCTATGGGCAACTCGTTGAATGGTATTTGCTTAGAAAGGCTCGTGAGAGAGATGAAGTCCTGCCAAATCAGCCGAAGTTCGAAGAAATTAGAAAGAGGAGGATGCGAACTTACGTCGGCGGCTTTGTGAAAGAACCGATAGCCGGATTGCACGAACAAATAGCGGTCGTTGACTTCAAGTCACTATACCCAACTATAATCGCGAGCTTTAACATCTCGCCTGAAACGCTTGATTGCGATTGTTGTAAGGGCAAAGCAAAAGTCGTTCCAGAAACAAAACACTGGATTTGTGAAAAGAGGCGAGGCTTTGTTTCAGAGGTCATAAAGGAGCTTGTGGAGAGAAGGAGCGAGATAAAGAAAAGGATGAAAAAACTTGACAAGAAATCGCTCGAGTATCGATTGCTCGATGCTCAACAATACGCGCTGAAGATCATAGCGAACGCTTGCTATGGAATGTTCGGCTTTGCTGGGGCTAGATACTATTGTCACGCATGTGCAGAAGTCACGGCTGCGCTTGGAAGGCATTGGATAAGGAAGATAATAAAGCTCGCGGAGGAAAACAGCTTTCTCGTGATTTACGGCGACACGGATAGCTGCTTCTTGAAATCAAAGGAAAAGCTCAGCGACGAGGATTTCAAGAAAAAAGTCCTCTCTTTCCTCGAACTTGTGAACAAGCAGCTGCCAGGGATAATGCGCCTTGACCTACAAGGCTTTTACAAGCGCGGTATTTTCATACCACGCGGCGTGGGTTACGGAACTGCAAAGAAGAGATACGCGCTCATAAGCTACGAGGGCGAGCTATTGGTTCGTGGCCTCGAAACTGTTCGTCGAGACTGGTGCAACTTGGCGAAAGAGGTGCAGCGTAACGTTCTACTCTATGTGCTTCGAGACAACGATGTAAACAAAGCGATAAACTACGTTCGCGACGTGGTTGAAAAGCTTCGGAAGCTAAAAGTGAACCTAAAAGACTTGATAATTTACGAGCAGCTCACAAAGCCGATAAGCGAGTACAAGCAAATCTCGCCGCACGTTGTAGCTGCAAAGCGCTTGTTAGAACAAGGCTATCCAGTTGGAGAGGGAAGCATAATCATGTTTGTCATAACAAAAGGCAGCGGGAGCATTTCACAGCGAGCGATGCCAGCGGAATTCGTTGAGCTAAAAGACGTTGACGTCGATTACTACATTTCTCACCAAGTCATTCCAGCTGCGATGCGCGTTTTGGCAGCGCTTGGCGTTAGCGAGTCAAGGTTGGAGCAACGTGGCTTGGAGAGGTTTTTGACATCGTAACT
>CAZYXF010000008.1:0-12904 GCA_964651025.1 uncultured archaeon | reverse complement strand
CTAGCTAACTTTCATCACAACGCTTGCATACCTTGCTGGAATTAACGCCACGTCATACTTTTCAATCTCGCCTCTTCTTCCACGGACTTCAACGTCTCTTAGCACAAGCCCAACATAGTAGCTTCTTTCACCAATTCTAACTTCCTCAACACCTTCAAACAACCCGCTTATTTCCCGTTCTGGTTCTTGTCTTGAGGAATATTGCTTAATCTTTATCCTTTTTCCTCTCAAGCGAGAGAGGAAACGCAGGTGCGTTTCCGTTTCCGAAAAAGTTGGCATGAGTTGTCTTTCGCAAGACTTTTAAATCTTCCTTTCACTTCATTATCCAGCGGTGATAGGATGGAATTGGAAATAGACGGCTTGCGATTCCTCGACACCGCAGGCAGCAACCGCGAAGGGTAGAGCCAAGAGTTCTGAAGCCTACGAATTCGATTGAGATAAAATCGGGAGAAAGGAGAGTGATAACAAGTGTGGCTAGCGTTGATTACTGGGTTGGGCTAGACGGAGAGCGCGAAATTCGCTTTGAAAAGCCAGTGGCGGAGATTCGGATAGAAGGGGACAAAATGCGAATTAGAGCATACGAGAGAATAGAGGTCGACAACCTCAGAGAGGAACGAGAAATTGGCGCTGGCGAATGTTACGTGATCGAAATCCCATATGGTCGAATGAGAATAGGATACAAAAGCGGCGAGGAAAAAGTGCACGTGGCTGTAATGGAGCTATAAGCTCATCTTTCGCTTTTTTCTTTGCTTTTATTTTTACTTTTATGCGAGTTCGCGTCCTGATTCGTGGCGTCGTCCAAGGAGTTGGCTTTCGCGCCTTTGTTGCGAGACTAGCGAGGCGGTTTGGGATTAAAGGCTATGTGAGAAACATGCCAACTGGCGAGGTCGAAGCTGTCTTTGATGGGGAAGAAAGCAAAGTCAGGCTCATGATAGAGTTCTGCAAGCGCGGCCCACCATTGGCGAGAGTCGAAGGCATTGAGGTTGAGGAGATTGACGAGGATGAAAGGTTCCCCGGCTTTGAAATAAGGAGATGAAAAGCAAAAAATCAGACCAGCTCAACCCCTGTCAGCTTCGCTATCAGCTCGTTTAAGGCTCTTAAATCGCTTTTGCTAAGCTTGTGAACGTTGTCATAACCGCAAGCCGCAGCTATCATTTTCACTTCTTCTGTGCAAGCCCTGATGAAGTTCGCAACCTTTCTCGCCGCTTCCTCTACGTTTAGCCTTTTCCTCAACTCGGGGTCTTGGGTCGCTATCCCGACTGGGCATTTGCCAGTGTAGCACCTACCACATTGCGTGCATCCCATTGCAACGAGCATTGCAGTCGCCATGTAAACTGCGTCTGCTCCCAAAGCAAGGGCTTTGGCAACGTCGCCGCCATGGTTTAGGCCACCTGATATGATCAGCGTTTGCTTCGCGTCCATCTCATCGAGCTTTCTCCTCGCTCTAACAAGCGCAGCAATTGTTGGTATGCCAACGTTGTCGAGAAGCGCAGCGGGCGCAGCGCCAGTAGCTCCTTCCTTTCCATCTATTGCTATCGCGTCAACCCCAGCTTTTACAGCGATTTCCACATCTCGCTCAACATCGCCTGCGCCAAGCTTCAATATTATCGGCTTGTTTCCGCTAACCTCGCGAAGCCATTTGACTTTCTCTTTTAGGTCTTCCAAGCTCAATATGTCTGGGTGGTGTGCTGGAGAGTGAATATCCTTCCCAACTGGTACCTTGCGGACGCGCGCAATCTCTTCTGTAACTTTCTCTCCTGGCAACAAACCACCACTTCCTGGCTTTGCTCCTTGCCCAATCTTTATCTCAATTGCGTCCGCGCCTTTCAAGTAGTTTTCATCAACGCCAAATCTGCCGCTTGCGTATTGCGCTATTAAAATTTTCGCCTCTTTTCTCTCTTCTGGAAGCATTCCGCCTTCGCCTGTATTCGTTGCTGTCCCAACCATGCTTGCTGCCTTTGCAAGCGCTATCTTGGCTTCTTTGCTTATTGAGCCAAAGCTCATCGCCGCGATCATTATGGGCGTCGATAGCTTAAGCGCGTTGTCGCCCTTGCCAATGATCGTGGTCGCGTCAATTTCCTCGCGATAGTAATCCCTTGGCAATCTAGCGAGCTGTGCTGGCACGAAGACCAAATCGTCAAAGCTAAGCTTGCCGTAAATCACGCGAGAACGCGTGCTTTTAACAATTGGTTTTCCTAGTTCCGCCCTGGCTTTTATTTCGCTAACCATTTGTGAGAGATCGCGCATTTTTAGAAATCGCGAAAAGATTTAAGAGGCTAGCATTTCATTTAAGCGCAAACGCTACAGATTTTTAATGAAAGTCAAGCGAATAGCTTTCGTTGCTCTTCTCTTGCTTTTCGCTGCTAAACTTGCAGCTGCTGCCGTTGTAAAAAGCGAGAGCGTGCTGATAGAGCTCGAAGACTGGGAAGCTAGATGGCAAGTCTCGATAACCTATCAAAGTCCTGTTAAACGCTCGGACTTCTTTATCTTCTCCTTTGTTCGAAATGTAAGCGTTAGAGCCAATGAAGTGCCAATTGAATGCGAGCTAAGCAGGACAGAGGCCGGAACGTTGATAGATTGCAAGGGCTTAGAAAACGTGACGAGAATAACTTACGCTTTCGTCTCACCAGACCTAATAACAAGAATTGGGGCGCTAAAAAGGTTTGCTTATGAGTTCGCAATAGTTGATTTAATCGAGGAGCTTGACTTCACCATAGCTTTGCCTGTTGGGCACATCATCAGCAGCGCAGAAGAAGCTAGGATCTCGCCTATAACGCCAGCGAACTACACAGTTGGAAGCGATGGAAGGAGAATTCTGATAAGGTGGCACTTCGAGCGCCCAAGGCTTGGGAGCGCGATAAGGCTGAGCGTCGTTTATAAGCCAGCAATAGCTTCGCTTTTCCTGCGCGAGTCAAGCGCTTTGATCTTGCTGGCCTTTGCTGTGGTGCTCGCATTTTTCGCCTTGGCGCATTTGAAAAAGAGAGCCCGTGCTAAGGTTATCTTGGCTGTGCTAAACGAGGAAGAGAGAAAGATCGTGGAGTTCTTGCTCAGACAGCGAAACAAGGAAGCGACGCAAAAGCGAATAGCCCGCGAGCTAGATCTTTCGAAGTCAAAGGCCTCGAGACTGCTTCGCGGACTTGAGCAGAGAGGAGTTGTTAAGCTGACGAGAAGTGGAAGAACGAATAGGGTTAAGCTCGTGCTGAGGTAATTAGCCACAAAAGCTCTCTAATGAAGCACGCTTCCTTAAAACCTTTTCAAGCTCTAGTCTCATGAAATCCCTTGCAGCAATTGTTCTAACACCTGTTCGCTTTTCTACGATTTTCGCCTGCTTGTCTACGTTGTTTCTCAAGATCCAAAACGAAAAATGGGTCAGCACAGCGATAGCTGGCTTTTCGTCTAAACCGTTGAGAAAGCTTATAACGCCATCGATGCTCATGTGCTTTGGCTCCTTTGGCTCTTCGCCATGCGGAACAAGAACGTTGAAGATCAATAGTTTGCATCCCTCAAACTGCTTTTCCTGCCCTTCATAGTAATAGCCATCGCTAACGTAGCCGAGTTTGAACTCCTCGCTTTCTATCACGAATCCGACACATGGCGCTGTGTGGATGCAACGAGTGGCCTTTATCCTTAGTCCCTTAATCTCAATAACATCACCAGCTTCAATTGGAAAAAGGCTTGCCACCTTTTTTTGAATGTAAGTCGCAACGCACTTGTATTCCCCTTCTAAGCAGTGCTTTTCCGCAACGAGGAAAGAGTCCTTATACTTTTCAGCCACCCCATCTAAAATCGCATCGACATCTGTGTAATGGTCTGGATGAGCATGGCTTAGCAACACGCCTCGAGGGTCGCGAAGCTTTAGCTTTCGAATCGCTACAAGTGAGCCGGGGCCAGGGTCTATGACGAAGCGCGTCACGTTGAGATCGCAGTAAATTCCGCCTGTCCTTCTAAACTGGGAAAAAGTCACATAGCCGCCGCCACCAGTCCCGAGGAAAACGAGATAGGCCATGAACTTTCTTTTTATTCAGCGAGCAACTTAATAATAATGCCCAGACAAGGAATAGAATTCCCTATTTCTCCCCGCTTTGAGAAAGTAGCGCAAAGATATCAGATGGAACATGCTATTGTGATTGACGATATTATAGTTCCTTATAATGGTCACCGTGTGATAGGAGTAGCAGCTGCAGAATATAGAATCGAGGATATAATTAGACCGGAAGATTTTGAATGGGGCTTAATCTGTGTAGATGCATCTAATTCAAATTGTTACAACAGGTTACAGCGAACTTTGCGTCTATTGTTCTGGACTTATATGCGCATGTTATCTCTAGAAAGCTCCATTGCCGTCTGTTGTCCTTTCTTTGAGCCAGTTTTACATGAGATAAGAGCTTTTCCAGGGGTTACGGAAGTGTACGTTGCTTATAGAGACGAAAGAAATATGGCGCCTCGCGTAAATGTGGAGAGAGTTGGAAGGTGGGCTACTAAAAAAGTCAAAGCAACCTTAAATAACGGCAGTTATGAAGGATACGATATGCTTTTCTTCGATCTAAGATGAATTTAGTTTCAGAAAGTCGAAGTTCTACCAGACATTTTAAAATCACGCTGGGGGTGGGATTTGAACCCACGCGGGGCAGAGCCCCACAGGCTTAGCAGGCCTGCGCCCTACCGGACTAGGCGACCCCAGCAATTATAAATTGTCTGGAATCGATTTAAGGTTAAAAAACGGAAAAAGCAAAAGTCATCTTTCAAAGTAGAACCTGTAAACAACCGTTTCCGCTTGGATTTCGCCACCGCTTTCGTCTTTTACAGCTAGGTGGCGATTTCTTCCGATGTGAATAACGTCAAACGGAATTGCTACATCATGCTCTTTGAGCTCCCACCTTGGCAAGTTTTTACATGAGGCATTTCCAGCACTCGCGGGTTCGTATCCTCTCTCCTCTATTAAGTACAGCAACCGCTCGTTAACTTCCTTCACGATTTCCTCATCGCTTTTACCGCTTATGGTCACCTCTATATCAACGTGGGAGACTCTTTGCATCTTTATTCCCAGGAGAGGAGAAGCCCGCTCTCATCTTCTCTTGAAAGTTTTTATTTTTTTTCCTGATGTTTACCCTGACGTGAGCTTCAATCTTTACCTCATTAACGCGACTGGCATTGTCGGCCTTGCAATATTGCTTTTGGCCTTTGTGGCAAATCTTTACAAAAAACTGGAGAAAAACCCTTATTATCTACTAAACGCGGTTGGAGCGCTTCTCTTAACCATTTATAGCATTTTAATCGAGGCTTATGTCTTCACGGTTCTCGAATTCGTTTGGTTTCTGGCAAGCCTGGCGAAATTCCTTGGAAGACGGAACATAACTTAAGCAGCTTTAAATTTGCATTCACCAATCAGAAAATAATGCGTGGCAAGATCGACGAATTTACAGCGTTTTTGATAATAGGACTCGTGATAATAGCCCTTTCGTTTGTCTTTCTCGGCGGTTTAGAGGAAATCGAAAGAGCAAGAAACGCGACAACCACGACAACGACGACATTGATCGAAACCACAACCACGACAACGACCTTGCCAGCTTATGCAAATTTGGTCGGTGTACAAAGAATAAGGACTTGGCGCTCCATAGAGCTTGGTGACTTTCACATCTCTCACTTATCTAATCTAACCTTCTACGGAAGCGAAAGGGCAAAGGTAACAAACGGCTTGCTGTTTGGAAAGAGCGATTTTCGAGTAGAATTTGACGCACCACTTCAAGATCTTATTGGAGCTTCAATTACGTTTGAAGTTCTTGACACGAATGCCTATGGGGACTTGATAATAAAGCTCAATGGAGTAGAGGTTTTCAGAGAAAAAGTACAAATAGGCGTTAAGAAGGAAATTGAAGTAAACCTCTCGCTCTTGAGAGAAAAGAACGAGCTGGTTTTCGAATGCTCAAGCTCTGGGTGGCGGATATGGGCGCCAACGAAGTATGAGCTCAAAAACGCGGGGGTAAAAATCCTGACGAAGCGACCAGTTCCAGCCAAGCTAACCTTTTACCTCTATTCAAGCGAAGTTGAAAGGCTGACGAGCGATAAAGGTAAGATAAGTTTCTCCCTCTCGAATTTCACCGGCGAGATGTTGATAACGTTGAACGGAAATCTAATCGCAAATCTCACGCCAACTTCAACTTTCGCTCTTACTTACTTCAACCAAAGCCTGCTAAAAGCAGGTGAAAACGAGCTATTGCTCGAAGCCAGCGAAAACGCGCGATTTGACGGCGAGGCGAGAGTTACGATTTACTACTATCACGAGCGTGAAGGTGTTTACAGCGATGAATTTCTCGTAAATGAAACGAGCTTTGAAAAGCTCAACGTAACGAATGGAAGCATAAGCTTCAACGTAACTCGCGTTTATCGTAAGGGTGGACTAGCGGTTAGCATAATAGATGCAAGTGGAGTTGAGCACGTGCTCGGCTATGAGCGAGTCGAGGAAAAGGGCTATAGATTCGCCTTTGACAAAAACTCCTGCTCGATTGGGAGAAACAGGGTTTTGATAAGAGCGATTGACGATGCTCTCTTCGAGCTAAGCGAGGTTAAAGTTAACCTGCCGGCTTAGAGGTGAAAGCTGTGAAGTTGTTAAGGCTTGCATTGCTCGCGATTTGCCTTTGCTTGCTCGTTTTAGCTCTGCCTAGTTTGATGAAACTTCCAGCAAAAGAGGGAGAGCCGAGAAGCCCGACTGGAATGGTGCCAACAGGATACGCGACTGGCGTGGCATGGCCAGCTTTGGCTACTATCGCAATCCTCGCGGCTCTTTTTGCGTTTTCTATTAGATAATCTCGTAACGTTTGGGCGGAACATAGTGCATAAAACGACTCTCTTGTAAAAGAGGACGGCCCTCCTCTTTCATCTCTTCTATCGCTTCGCTAACATATCTGATGGCTGTCTCTGCCATTGATCGAATAAGTTCATGTGCACGTCTTTCGTCTATTTTTCCTATCTCTCCTAGTCCGCTATAGAAGCACACCGGCTCACATGAATTTGGGTTTATACCATAGCGGGCAAGAGATTTTACCACATAACCTCCAGAAAAACCATCGAGAGGTGTTATATATTTGACTTCATACTCTTTTCTCAACCATTCTTCAACGCACTCTCTGAAGGCTGGATGTTGCTCTATAACGCTTTCGCTCCCTCTGCTGCCATCAGCCAAGAATTTGATTCCAAATTCCTTACAATACTCTGCTGCAAGAGCATGCCTTGTTATCACACATATAGGACATGGTATTGCCGCTACCGGTGAGCTTTCCTCGCCTCTCCATCCTCTTGCGTGAGCATTCCCCCAAGCCCTCCAAAAGAGTTCTGAAGATGAAAGGAACTTCCATTCAAACGGAGGTGGTGGAAACCTTGTCCATGGATTTTGCCTCCAGAACTCCCATAATTCACGTAGTTCTCTGATTCTATCGTGCAAAGTGTCTATCCCAGCGATAAGGTTTCCATTATCAAATGTTAGGAGATGCAACTCACATCCATCTCGAAGTCCAAGCAATAACGCTACTAATGTGCTATCCTTTCCACCGCTGAACTCAACGACAACTTTTTCTTCTCTCATTAGGATTATCAGTTTCCACGAAATTTAAAAACTACTCTAAAGTGGTACAGAGTTAAAGTAATCCCACGCGAATAGACTTGACATTTTTCAAAGCGCCGGGGGCAGGATTCGAACCTGCGCGGGTCTTGCGACCCACCGGCTTTCTCGCGAATCAGCTCACCTCAAACTCATCATCGTAGCAACTCCGAGTCAAGCCTCATCTTCATGGCTCAAGGCCGGCGCATTACCGCTCTGCCACCCCGGCGTGCAAAGTTAGCGAAACGACGCTTTCGTCTCTTCATCCGCACGTCAGACCTTGAGCAAATAAATTTCACGTTAATCGTTTTATTTTTTGGTTTCATGAACTCGCAAGCGATAAACCTCGCATTTATTAACAGGCTTCTAATTATGCTTCATGGCAAGACTCAGCGAGATTGAAATAGCCAAATACATAGACCACACAAACGTCAATCCAAACTCAACGCCAAGAGATATAGAGAAGCTCTGCAGAGAAGCGAGAAAATACAACTTTTACGGGGTTGTGGTCTTGCCCTACTATGTGAAGTTAGCTAGAAAGCTGATAAGAGGAACTAAAATAAAGCTCTCTACCGTCATTGGGTTTCCATTTGGCGTTCAGTGCACTGAAGCCAAGCTAAAGGAGATCGAGCTAACATTTCGCTACGTCGACGAATTTGACGTTGTCATGAACAGGCCAGCGTTCAAGGCAAGGGATTACAGCTATGTGCTCCGCGAGCTAAAAAAGATCGTAAGGACAGCGAAGGGAAAACCCGTGAAGGTGATAATAGAGACACCTGAATTAACAGACAGAGAGATAAAAAAGGCCGCGAAGCTAGTTCTCGAATCTGGGGCAGCATTTGTTAAGACAGCAGTCGGACTGAAAGGGCCTACCAAGCTAAAACACGTTAAGCTCATTGCAAGTATTGTTAAAGGCAAAATCGGTATTAAAGCAAGTGGTGGGATAAGAACTTATAAGCAAGCTTTGGCTTTCATAAAAGCTGGTGCAATGAGGATTGGAAGCTCGCATGGCGTTGAGATAATGAAAACAATGGGGTGAGAGTATGGATTACGTTAGGAAGATAGCACAGGAGATAAAAACGCTAAAGATACAAGGGGCGCAAGCTGTAGCGGAAGCCGCGATTAAAGCGTGGAAAAAAGCAAAGGATAAAGCAACTGCCAGGAAAATCTTGGAAAGCGCGAGGCCAACAGAACCAATGTTAAGAAATGTGCTCAGATATCTCGCGAGCGGAAAAGATCCAGATAGCTTGTTAAAACAACTTGAAAAGGACAAGGAGAAGATAAGACTTTTTGGTATGCGAAAAATAAGGAACGGCTACGTAATTTACACGCATTGTCACTCCTCGACTGTCGTTGCTGTTTTAAAAGAGGCGAAGAAAAGGGGAAAGCGATTTGAAGTCCATGTAACTGAGACGAGACCGCTCTTTCAGGGGAGGATAACGGCTAAAGAGCTCGCGAAGGTTAACATACCTGTTAAGTTCTTCATAGATTCTGCGATGAGACTAGCCTTGAAAAAAGCCGACCTAGTGCTTCTCGGCTGCGATGCCATAACAAGCGAGGGCATAATAATAAACAAGATAGGGAGCGCGCTAGCGGTTGAGATAGCAAACAGATACGACGTTCCAATTTACGTTTGCACCCACTCGTGGAAGTTTGACCCCTTAACAGAGCTTGGCTTTTACGAGGAGATTGAAAAACGACCTGGCAAAGAGATTTGGGAGAGACCGCCAAAGGGGGTGGAAATCGTGAACTACGCGTTTGAGCAAATAAGTCCAGATTTAGTAACTGGCGTTATATGCGAGCTCGGCGTTCTAAAGCCAGAAGCTTTCTTCCGACAATTTGAGAAAGCTTATCCATTCCTAATGGTGAAGGAATGAAAGTCTACGAGGAATTTGTTGACCTTGCATATGAGCCGAGCAAGAACGACTTGATAGCGCTGTTCAAAATAGAGCCGAGGAAGGAAATAAAGATAGCAGCTGGGGCAGTTGCGGCCGAAAGCTCAGTCGGGACTTGGACCAAACCAAGGTTCTTGCCCAAGCGAATAGAAAAGCTAAAAGCGAGGGTGTTTGAAATAAGAAAGAAGGAGAAGCTGATAAAAATAGCGTATCCGATTGAACTATTTGAGCCTGGAAATTTGCCACAAATCCTGAGCTCGATAGCCGGAAATGTTTTTGGTATGAAGGAAGTTAAGGCTCTCAAATTGCTTGACGTGAGGTTTCCGAGAAAGCTCGTGAAGAGTTTTAAAGGACCGAAGTTTGGGATAAGGGGCGTGAGGAGGCTCTTCAGAGTTTATGACAGGCCCCTAATAGGGACTATAGTGAAGCCGAAATTGGGGCTAAATAGCGAGCAACACGCAAAAGTCGCGCTTGAAGCCTGGTTGGGAGGTTGCGATCTAGTTAAGGATGACGAAAACCTGACAAATCAAAGGTTCAATCAATTTGAAAAAAGGGTTAGGAAAACCATTAAGGCAAGGGATTTGGCAGAAAAACGAACGGGCGAAGTTAAATGCTACATGCCAAATATAACAGCTGAAATAAATGAAGCCATAAGGAGGGCGAAGCTCGTGAAGGAGCTTGGCGGAAGATATGCGATGGTCGACCTGATAACAGTTGGTTGGGGCGGGTTGCAAACGTTAAAAGAAGCGTTGGACGATTTGGAGCTCGTTATCCACGCTCATAGAGCCATGCACGCTGCCATGACGCGGAGCAGGGACTTTGGAATTTCGATGCTAGTCATAGCCAAGCTATCGAGGATGATAGGAGTTGATCAACTTCACACGGGAACAGCTGGCATAGGGAAGATGAAAAAGGAGGAAACAACAAAGATAAACGAGTTCTTGAGGAGCGATTGGTATAGCGTGAGAAAGGTGATGCCAGTAGCTTCTGGTGGGCTTCATCCAGGTAGCTTACCAGCCTTAATAAAAACCATAGGGATAGACGCAATTTATCAGTTCGGAGGCGGAATTCACGGTCATCCCAAGGGAACCAAAAGCGGTGCAAGAGCTGTGAGGCAAGCGCTCGACGCTGTGCTTAGCGGAATTGACCTTGAAGCTTATGCCAAGTCGCATGAAGAGCTGAGAGAAGCCTTGGAGAAGTGGAAACCCGTGAAGTTCAGATAAGTCGCAAGAGAGCATGTTAAAAACCACGCTCAAGCTGTTGCACGCGTTTTGGCTAATAGCACCGGCCTATGCCGCGAACGCATTCCCGCCTTTGCTTCGGGGAAAGCGACCGCTTGACTTTGGAAAATACCTTGGCAAAAATCGCGTGCTTGGAGATGGAAAGACAATAGAAGGCACGATAGGCGGCGCTGCCTTTGGGGTTTTGATAGGCGTTTTACAAAGCTATGCTACTGATCACTTGCCAACCGAGCTCATGCTCCCTAAGCTTGCCCTTGATTTCATTTTGCTCCTTTCTCTTGGTGCGATATTGGGCGACATAGCTGGGAGCTTTTTCAAACGAAGGCTTGGAATTCCGCGAGGCAAGTCAACGCCGCTCCTTGACCAGCTCGATTTCCTTGTGGGGGCGATTTTGCTCTCGTCTTTGGTTTACAAGTGGGACTTGCTAACTATCGCATTTCTTTTGCTTGTAACCCCTCTGATCCACTTGCTCGCAAATAGCTTTGCCTTTTTGCTCAAGGTTAAAAGGGTTCCATACTAACGAGCTTATGCTGGCACTTGAGGTAGCTGCTTTTGCTGTATGCATGAATTGCTTGATAAGCCTTAGCTACAAGCTCCTGAGCGATCAGCAAAGGATAAGGGAGCTGAAAAAGAGAGCTAAAGACCTTTCGAAAAAGTTGGACGAAGCTAGAAAGAGAAACGAGATAGAGGAGATGAACAAGATATTCAAGGAAGCCATGGAGAACAACAAGGAGCTAATGCGGCTAACAAGAAAGCCGATGCTCGTGAATTTGCTTCTAGCCATGCTCCTCCTTTACTTCGCAAACCAACACTTCAGAAACGCGTCCTTTGCTTTACCAATTCTTGGATTTCGGGTCGGTTGGGTTGTTTTCTACATCTTGGTATCCTTCGCGACTTTTCCTGTTGTGAAAAAGCTGCTCAAAGTAAGCATTTAGCAGTGCATTGCGTTTAATTTCATGGAACGTCACTTTCTTGGCGGTTTATTGCTCGTTGACAAGCCCCGTGATTTTCCCTCGAGAAAGACTTGCGATTTGGTTAAAGCCTGGCTAAAGGCCAAAAAGGTCGGAACGACTGGAACGCTTGACCCGCATGCAAGCGGCTTGCTCGTGCTCTGTGTAAATGAAGCTGTGAAGCTAACCAAAGTTCTCCAAAGGCTTGACAAGGAATACATAGCCACTATGCATTTACATAAACGTGGAGTGAGCGACGAGAAGCTAAGAAAAGCTATCGCTAGTTTCATCGGCACCATAGAGCAAGTTCCACCAAAGAGAAGTGCTGTCGCAAGGAAGCCGAGAAAGAGAAAAATCTATGACATCTCAATCCTATACAGAAAGGAAAATCGAGTCTTGCTAAAAATAAAATGCGAGGCGGGGACTTACATTCGAAAATTAATTCACGACATGGGCACGCTATTGGGTGGTGCTCACCTTCAAGAGCTTCGAAGGACAAGAGTTGGAGACTTTCACGTTAGCCAGGCGAAAACGCTCGATGAGCTGGAGGAGCTTGCGAGAAGCGGAAAGCTTCGCGAGCTCTTATTGCCAATAGAAGCTGGAATTAGGCACTTGAGCAAGGTTTATGTCAAGTCAACTGCAATTTCAAGCTTAATTCACGGAGCACCGCTTTACAAACCTGGGGTTGAAAGAATCGAAGGAGAGCCAGCTAAAGGAGAAGCTATAGCGCTTCTTACTCGCGAGGGAAAGCTGATCGCGATTGGAAAATACGTCGGCAATAGGTTGGTTGCAAGGGTTGAAAGGGTTATCCTTCGTGACGACATTTAAAAGCTCTTTCTCCAACGCATCTGATGGAAGAAGCTTATCTTGAAATAGCCCTGCTTCGCTGTCCGAAGTGCGGGAATTTCATAATCGAGCCGAGTTGGTTCGCGGATTTGGAACAAGATATACAATGCGCTGTTTGCGGTAAGTTTTTCAACTCGAAGAGGCATGTAAAGGACAAAGTTATGCTGAAGTTCTGGATAGAAAATAACAAAATAAAAGGGGTCGAGATTGCCGTTGACGAAAAAGCCGGGTGAAAGAATGGCGTGCTACAAGTGGAAGCGGATAAACGAGCTGGCTGATAAGGAAGAGGCTTGCGTTTTCGCCAGAGTCATAGATAAAAAGGAGAACATGCTCGTTCTAGATGATGGAACAGGGAAGCTGACGGTTTTCCTCGAAACC
>CAZYXF010000007.1:15302-17531 GCA_964651025.1 uncultured archaeon | reverse complement strand
CAAAGTCATCGAAGCAATAAAAAGCGCTGATTTGCGCGTGCTTTTCCTCGCCTTCTTAATTTCGAATCTTACAATGCTTTTGCGAACCTTGAAGTGGAAAGTCATGCTGCGAGGCGTTGGCATTAGCGAGCTCTTTCCAGTTCAGATACTTGGAATGGGTATATCTAATCTAACGCCTGGCAAAATAGCGGAGCCGGTAAAGGCATTGATACTTAAGGCGAGCTCTGGAATTCCTGTATCAGCTTCATTGCCGACGATAATCTGGGAAAGGGTTAACGATTTGCTCGTTCTCTTGTGCTTCGCCTTGCTTTCTTTTTTCTACCTGCGCTTTGGCCCGATAAACTACTTCGTGATCCTTCTCTTTCTCCTTGTCATAGCACTTGCCTTGCTCGTGATTTACAACGAGAGCTTTGGCAGGCGAGTTTTCAACTTCATCAGAAAAGCGAGAGTGAGGATAAGCGAGGACTTCATTCGCTCCTTTTACAAGAGCAGGCCAGAGCCAAAGCTCGTTTTCCTTAGCTTTTTGCTCACGATTATCGTGTGGCTTCTCGATGGCATCGTTTTTTCCTTAGCTTTGATCTCGCTTGGAAATGAAGCCGATTTCTTAGCTATAACATCTTTTTGGGCCCTTTCCTTGCTTTTGGGCTTAGCCAGCTCGCTTCCAGGTGGAATCGCAAGTAGCGATGCGGCTATGATATTCTTGCTAACATCTCTTGGAACAAGCGTTGCGAAAAGTGCAGCGAGCGTTTTGATAGCAAGGGCAATCACCCTTGGCTACTCTTTGTTGGTTGGGGTTGTTTCCTTTGTTTATCTTTCCCACAAAATCGGAGGAGAGTTCAAGCGCATCGTAAAGGAAGTTTTCAAGTAAGAATTTCACACTAAGCCGAGTAACATGGCAATTCCCAACGATAGCATTATAGCGCCAGCCATTGCGTGCAACTTCCTTATGTTCTTCTCCTTCCATCCAGCGACGTCTTCAACCTTTGCTATTCCCAAGTAAACCAAAAGAGTTATGGCAAGCATTGGTAGCACGAAGATCGCGTTGTACAAAAGGAGCCATGGAATCGTCTTAATCAACTCGAGCACAGAGAGTATGCCACCAGCTATTACATAGGGGCCAATTGTGCATGGCAAGAGGAAAACTGTTACAAAAGCGCCTACAAAGAAAGCGCCAAGTGGTGAGGTAACGCCTGCTATTATCCTTTTCACCTTTGGCCTCCAGCTAAGTGGCATCTCTGTTAAAAGACCGCCTGGCTTGTATCGGATCACGTCTTTTATCTGGAGCAAGCCAAGGATAATTGCCGCTATAGCTAAAATTTTGTACAAAGTTAGCCTAATGGCAGTCAAGGCTTGAACGAGCTGGAAGAATCGGATTATGAGTAGGCCGTAAATGAAGTAAATTGAAAACACGCTTATTGTAAACGCAAGGCCAGCTAAGAGCACGCGAGATTTCTCCTTTGGATTGTAAGTTAGAATAGCCACAAGCATTAGAGTTAGCACTGCTAATGCGCATGGGTTTATGGCATCAACAGCAGCGAGAGAAACGATTTTCGCGAGCGTTAGTTCTTTTCGCATTTCTTGTTCTGTAAGCATGCTTTCCTCTTTCTCCTCTTTTTTCACTTCTTCCATTTTCTTTGATTCTAGCTTTGGCCCTCCTCTCCACTCCAACTTGTAGTCGCCAACGATAATAGCGGAATCGAAATCAACACTACTTCCAGAAAGAGGAGCTGGTTCAGCGCTTGCTACTTCGTATTGAACTTCGCTAAGAACAGCTGTTAAATTATCGAGCAGCAATCTCAGAAGCGTTTTCTTATCTATTGTAGCGTTCTCTTGACCAGCTCGCCACAGAACTCGAGAGTTCGCCCAAATCTTTGGTTTTCCTGGGAGCGAGTTCAGGTCGATTTCTTCAAAGTTGACCTTTCCGTCTAAGAGCAAGCACGGATTTGAGTCCATCGAAGAGAGCTTTTCCTCAATTCGGCTTAAGATTGGTGTGTCGCCAATTATGTAATCATTAGAGTCGAAGATTATCAGCGGAATCCCAAGTGGAGTTCCAAAGGTGTTGTGATAGGATAACATAACATTCGCGTTTTCCCGATCTCTGTAAATCTCGTATTCTATCACGACGAGATCGCCTTTCTTGAATGGAAGCTCTCCAAGTATCACTGGGTCTGTCTTCGCGCAATGCGGGCAACCAATTCCAGTGAAGTAAATCGCGCAAATGTAGTCGCT
>CAZYXF010000007.1:1383-15202 GCA_964651025.1 uncultured archaeon | reverse complement strand
ATGAAACCAAATATAAGTTTTGGTTTCAAAATCCGAAACGAAAGGCAAAAAAGGTTTCAAAATTTGAAACTTCATGGAAGTTGGAAGGAGAATACTTCAAACCATGCTAGTCCTTTCGATTTTCACTTTTATCGTTGCTGTCACATCGCTCTACGTTCAAATGCAGATGCAAAACCTCGGAGCATGCACAATACCGCTACCTCTTTTCATACCGTTCATCGCTTGCCTTGGACTTTTCATAGGAACGCTAATTTACTCTCTGATGGCTCCGGTGAAAGTTAAAGGAATTGACGTGGATGCTATTTGCAAGCTGCTTGAAGCAGATGAAGCCAAAGTGATCAAAGCGATCCTGACTCACGAAGACATAACACAAGCGAAAATCTCTAAAATAACGAAGCTCAACAAGGTTCGTGTGTTTCGTATACTTGAGAGATTGGAGAGAAGAGGTGTTATAAAGAAGGTGAAAAGAGGCAAGACAAATAGAATTCTGCTTTCAGAAGAAATAAGGAAAGCGATGGGATTAGCTAAATGAGCAGATCACACCAAGCTTTTCAGTATTCTGAAGTCCTGGAGAAGCGTGACTTTCATTCCAGGGTTATAGACAGCGACAGCTGGGTGATAGAGAGCGACTAACTTCGCATTGCCATAACTGGCTTTAACGTCGAAAACCCTTCCGTGAACCTTTGAGATTCTCATGTCCTTTAGCCCGAAGTGCTTGCAACACCATGCTAGCGCAACTCTGCCGAGCGTTGCTATCACCTTTGGCCTGAGGAGTGATAACTGTCGCTCGAGATAAGGGGAGCAAGCTCTTATTTCCTCTTCACTTGGCTCCCTGTTACCTGGCGGCCTGCACTTGACAACGTTCGTTATGAATACCTCACTCCTTTTTAAACCAACGCTTGCCAAGAGCTCGTCTAGGACTTTGCCAGCCTTTCCAACAAATGGCTTGCCAGCCAAATCTTCACTCTCTCCTGGAGCCTCGCCAATGAAGAAGACACGCGGATTTAAGCTCCCTTCTCCAGGAACCGCGTTTTTCCTTTTTCTCCAGAGAGGACAAAGCCTGCAGGATTTTATGAGCTCATGTAGCTCTCTTAGCTCGGTTTCGACCATTTTAAAGATGGAAAGTTAGCAATTAAGCTTTGTGAACTTCAAATTAAAATATTTCTACTAATCGATGATAATGACCTTGCTCGTTACCGGTGGGGCTGGTTTCATCGGCTCTCATCTCGTCAAAAAGCTAGTTGAGAGTGGAGAAAGCGTGATAGTTGTGGATAACCTTTCAACTGGTAAAAAAGAATACGTTGATAGCAGGGCGAAGTTAGTGGTTTGTGATATAAGGGATAAGGAGCTCGAAGGTGTGTTTCGCGAAAACGAAATCGAGCTGGTTGCGCACCTGGCATCGCAAACAGATGTTAGCGCTTCGATAGAAGATCCTGTAAGCGATGGAGATGTAAACGTTCTCGGAACTCTGAACTTGCTCGAGCTATGCAGGAAATATGACGTCAAGAAGATAGTTTTCACCTCTAGTGCAGCTGTTTATGGCGAGCCCCGTTATTTACCTGTTGATGAAAAACACGAGCTAGCTCCAATCTCTCCTTACGGATGCTCAAAGCTAGCGGTCGAGACTTATCTCGCCTATTATCACAGGCTCTATGGAATTGATTTCGTTGTCCTTAGGTTAGCGAACGTTTATGGGCCAAGACAAAGTAAAGGCGTGGTGAAGGAGTTCATAGAAAGGCTCCTAAAAGGCGAGAGTCCTGTTATCTATGGGGATGGAAAGCAAACTCGCGATTTCATTTACGTCGATGATGTTGTGAACGCGATTGTGCTGGCTATGGAAAGAAAAACGAGGAGAAAACAAATGAACATAGCAACTTGCAAGGGAACCAGCGTGCTCGATTTGCTTCAAACGCTCCAACGAATGCTCGCTTCTCGCGTTGAGCCGATCTTCATGCCAGCCAGAAAGGAGATAAGACGCTGCTACTTTTCCTATGAGCTAGCTAAAAACGAGCTTGGGTGGGAGCCAACAGTTGAGCTAAGGGAAGGGCTAAGAAAGACTATACTCTGGCACTGTGAAAGGGCTATTGACTCCATTCTGAGCGAGGTAGCCAAGGCGAGAAAACTGATAAAAGGACTTTCAGCGATTTGAATTTTTTAGACAGCTGTCAAGTATAATTAGGAGAACATGCCAAAGGGCAGGCCAAAGGGAAGCGCTGACTTGAGAAAGTTACTTCGTGTCTTTTACGTACTGGCGAAGAATCCGCAAGGCCTGTGGATTCGAGAAATAGCCCGCCGAGCTAAAGTGCATCCAAGCACGGTTTCTAACTACGCAAACTCGCTTCTAGCCCCAATTTTAGAGGATATATGCTTGGAAAGGGAGGAAAAGCCAATTCTGAGGGTGATAAGGTTAAAGGAAGGGATTTTGAAACGACTTCAAAGTGGTGAAAAACCAGAAGAAATTCTTTTCTCCCTCGAGCTAATCAAGCTTACAACAAGGAAAAAATGAGATTTCAACTCTCACAAATTAATGGAAATTCCAGCTTGGTCCTTCTCTTCTCTGTCTTAAACACAAATTCCCCTTTATTTTCTCCTCTCACAAAGACGAGAATATCGCAATAACGGCGTTAACCATGACGTGAACAAACGTGAACATTTTGTGAACAAAACGTGAACGAAACGTGAAGTAAATTTTATTTCACGTGAAGTTCACGTTACTTCACGTGAAATAGATGTGAAGGGTTAAATTGGGTGTGTGAGGCTGTGAGTAAAACGTGAAATAAACGTGAAGGTTGCGTGAACAAAACGTGAAGGTGGCAATTTTCGATTTCTCTGTTTCTCTTGAACCACCAAAGATAAGGAGACATAATTAAACTACCTTTACGGTCCTTATTAACGTTTGCAAAACTCAAGCCATCGATGATTTCCATCGCTCTACGGGAAGGTTAAAATCCTGTTGAAACTCTCACAAATTTGAACGTATAGGCGTCTCGCAGGACGCTCTTGATAACGGAATAGCAATGAAGATGAAGCTCACAAGAAAAAGAGGCATTCACATAAAGGTGAATGTTCACGTTACTTCACGTGAACTTCACGTGAAATTTAAAGCAAGAGAAAACGAATGTTAACCATGGAGGATCAACCCCGTGAAGCAGACGTGAAGGAAGGTGTGAACGTTAATGAAGAAAACGAGATTGAAAGAGAAGAGACCACAAGGAAAAAAGAAGGCAAAAAAGAGACCATTGAAACGAAAGAAGAAAAGACAGCTGTTGTAAGGACATTGAGAGACTTCTTCGATCTCAACAGCTGGCAGAGAAATCCATTCTCATTTGACATAATTCCACAAGCCATTGTTGGATACGAAGGTGAGAGAAAGGAGCTGCTGGAAGCGATTGAGCTTGGAGAGAAGGTCGTGTTCTTGCTTGGGCCAACTGGTTCTGGGAAAACAACTCTCTTGCTCTGGCTGAAAGAAAAACTGGAAAGCGAGGGAAAGCTCGTGCTCTTCATACCAAAGGCCCCAACGAGTAGCGAGGAGCTCATCGACGAACTGGCTCGCGTCTTCTCTCGTGTTTGGTACTTCCGCATCTTCCCATTTCTACGTCCAAGGCCAAAAACAGCAGACGAGCTTCTTTCAAGTCTTCGGAAATTCTTGAAAAAGAGGAAGAAACGACTCGTCATACTGGTCGACGAATCCCATGAGGCGAGCATCGATGTCCTTCGTCACTTTCGTTTGATTTGCGACCATGTCAATGCCAGCTTAATTTTTTCAGCCCTTCCGATTTTTGACCAAATGCTCGAGCGCGAGCTCGAGACGCTGCGAAGGAGAGCTACAAGGCGGATAATAATCTCTAACTTAAAAAACGAGAGCGAAGTGAAGGAGCTGATAGAAAAGAGAATTGCACTTGCTTCAAATGGAAAGGGGAGAAACCCATTTACGAGCGAGGCGATAGCCAAGATATTTCAGCTTTCGCATGGATTGCCACGTGAAATCCTGCGCCTGTGCAACGCGTCCTTAATAAAAGCCGTGACGTGTGGAAGCGCGATAATAGAAGAAAAGCACGTACCAAGTGAGATTGAGGTGGAGAAAAAAGAAGAGGAAAAGGCCTTTGATCTAAGTGCGCTTCCAAGGAGACAGCGCGAGATATTGCAAGCCATTATCGATGGAGCCAGAACTTCGAGCGAAATAGTTGAAAAAATTGACATCTCGCGCTACAAATCAAGAGAGCACGCGCTTCGAAGCGTGAACAACATCCTGCAACGCTTGATGAAAGCAGGCCTCATAACTAGAGAGCAGAGAGGTAAGGGCTTTGTCTATTTCCTTCCACCAGCTCTGAAAGCAAGACTCGCAAGAAAATAAAAAATCGCGTGTAAAATCATGAGCAAGGCCGAAAAGCTCTTGTTGGTGATAACCGGAATGCCAGGGGCTGGAAAGACCACGCTGGCTAAAATAGCGAAAAAGCTTGGGTTTCGGGTTTTCAGCTTCGGCTCTATAATAAGGCGAGAAGTTAAAAGGCGAGGGCTAAAAATGACAAGGGAGAACATAGAGAAGATCTCGCTTTGGTTTCATCAAAAGGATAGGGATAAAACGCTCGCCAAACTCTTGGCAAAGGAAATCGAGAGATCGAGAAACAAGCTCATAGTCGTTGATGGCTCTCGAAGCCCAGGTGAAATAGAAGTGTTGAAAAGGCATTTCGGTAAAGATAGCGTTATCTTGCTCGCTGTAACAGCGAGCAAGCGATTGCGATATAAACGCATGTTGGAGAGGAAAAGGCTTGACACGAGAAGCGTTGAAGTCATAAAAGCAAGAGATGAGCGCGAGCTCGGCTATGGGCTTGGCGAGCTAATAAAGATGGCGGATTATAAGATAAAAAACGACTCAACGATTGAGAAGCTTGAGGAGAAGTTCAAGAAAACGCTCGGAAAAATCGCGAGGAGAAAAGACCTACGCGAGCCTATCCGCCTGGAGCTTCGCAAAGTCCTCGAAGCTCGCCCTGAAATTTGATCTCGTCGATGAAATCCCTTGGAAGCTCGTCTTGATTTTCCATCACGTATTTATACAAGTCCAGAAACTTCTCAAACGAAAGCTGTCTAGCAGCTTCCGCGACGCGGTTTAGCAAGCCAACACCAACGCAAAGGAACGGCTTTGGAAGCTTATATAAGTCAATCGCCAGCTTTAAATCCTCTATCACGCTTTCCGGATTTCCAGCTTTGTACTCCATGAAAGAAAAGGGAAGAAAGGATAAAAATCGTCTCTCCAATCCCTAAACAGGGAGCATGGAAGTTATGGTAGGAAAAGTGACACATTTTTACAACAAGATAAGCGTTGCTGTAGTCGAGCTTTGCGATGAGCTTAAGCTTGGCGATAAAATCGCGATTCGAGGTAAAACAACGAACTTCGAGCAAGTTGTTGAAAGCATGCAGATAGAGCACAAGCCAATAGAGGTTGCGAAGCCAGGGGATAAGATTGGGCTAAAGGTGAAAGAGCGAGTGAGGGAAGGAGATGTCGTTTATAAAATAGTTGAGGAAGAAGCTACATGAGGTGTTAGCATGGTTCGCTCAAGTGAGTTAATCGGCAAAATAGTGGTTGGCGAGGAAACAGGTCGCAAGTTCGGCGTCGTTGGCGACTTCAAGTTCGTCGCAGAGAGCGGCGAGTTGTTGAGCATAGTCTTGGCAAACCCAACCAAGCACGTTGCAGAGCTCAAGCTCGAGAAGGACGAGGAAGGGAACTACTTGATACCCTTTTCCTGCGTGAAGAGCGTTGGGGATTTCGTGATAGTTAGCGAGAAGGAGCTAGGGTAGCGATTTTCCTTTCTTTCTTGAGTTTTGCTGTTTTTACAAGCTCAAAAATAGAGCTGCAAATCTGTTTAATGCGCGCGAAATGCTTAGTCCGTTCGCGAGCCCTTAAGTTCCTTTACACTTACGACAGCGCAAAAGTGATTATACTCGGCATACCGTTTGAAGCAAAGCATTATCGCGATGTTAGCGGCACAGCAAAGGCAACGAGAGCGATAAGAAGGGCTTTTGAAAACCACTACGGCTATGACCTTGATTCAAAGCTTGATGTTTGGGAGCTCGAGATTTGCGATTTGGGCGATGTTAAAGTCGCGAAGAGCTATGAGGAGACAAAGAGAAGGGTAAAAGAGGTGATAGGCGAAGTCCTCTCTGTTAACCCAAGTGCGAGGTTTCTCTGCTTAGGAGGAGATCACCTCATAACAAGCATGACATCGAGCGCTCTCAAAATCAAAAAGCTCGTTTCATTTGATGCGCACTTGGATTTGATGAAGGCCTCGCCATTTAGCTTGTATGAGCACGCAACAGCGATGCACAAAATCGCGAGCTCTGGAACAAAAGTAGCAATTTATGGCGTTAGAGAAGCAAGCGAGATCGAAGTCAAAAACGCGAGAAAACTAAAGGTGAAGTGGAGCAAAAAATTACCGAAGAAAAAGATGAGATGTGACTATCTCTCCATTGACATCGATGTTCTCGACCCCTGTTACGTTTCCTCAACTTCGCCTGTTGCCCTTGGTTTCTCCTTGCGAGAGCTATTGGAAGCGATAGAAAAAGTCAGCTTTAGGCACGCAGATGTAGTCGAGTTCTTGCCAAATTACGGAGAAGCACAAGTCGCGATGCTCTTCATGAAGTTGTTGATAAAGCTAGCAACTATGGAGTAGCAACGCTTTTAACTTTAAAACCATGCCATTTCATGAGCGTAGTCGTTGGATTCTCTGTCTACAGGATAACAGAAAAAGGAAGACAAAGACTTGAAGCATACGAGAGGGAGTTTAAGGATTCCATAACAATCCCACCACTTCGCTATTGGTTGATTCTCGATGCGCTTAGCGATGGAAGATGGCACACAGAAGATGAAATAAGGGAAATAGGCGTTGATCCAGGGCCAGCACTTCCTGCAATGGTAGACGAAGGCTTAATAGAGGAAAGGGCTGCAATGAGAAATCCAGATGGAAGCATAAGGGTGTTTGATTTCGTGTAAGCAACATTTTCACTTTCTTTTCTTTTTATTTCGTTTTAATTTCAAAAACTCCAACAATCTCATGATCCGGATAATAAATCGAAGAAAAGGAATGAGGAGCTATGAGCTTTTGAAAAGGATAAGAAGGGGTTGCTGGATTGACTTGGTTGCGCCAAGCGAGGAAGAAGTCATAGAAGTTGCGAGAAAGCTCGAAATTCCTGAGCACGAGCTTTTCGCTTGTCTTGACGAAAATGAGATGCCGCGATGCGAGCTAACTAAGAATTACGCCTTGCTCATAGTTCGCGTTCCAGTGAAAATTCGCGGTGTTATAAAAACAACGCCACTTGCAATCTTCTCAAAGCCAGGGTATTTCCTAACCATTGCTCTTCGCGAGGTTTCTCCAGTTCTCGACTTCCTTGAAGGAAAAGTCAAGAACTTTTACACCGATAGGCGAATTCGCCTTTGCTTGCAATTGCTCTCTCGGGTTATGAACGCTTTCACAGTTTTGACTCGTGAGATTGGGGACAAAATGGAAAAGGTGGAAGCCAAACTATTTACGAAGCCGAGCGAAGCTACTATACTTGAGCTCTGGAAGCTTCGCCGCGCGATAACTCGCTTGTATAGCGCTACGATAGCAAACGCCCGCGTTCTTGAAAGCGTTCTTCGCGGAAAGCTCTTCAGGCTCTATAAGAGCGATGAAGCTTTTTTGCACGACTTGATAATAGACAACAACGAGCTCGTTAAAACGCTTGAGCTTTACACTAACTTGCTGGCTTCGACAAGCGATGCATACGTTAGCATAGTTTCTAACAGGTTAAACGTTGTAATGAAGAAGCTAACCGCACTTGCTCTAATCCTGAGCTTTCCCGTGCTCATCTCAAGCTTATATGGAATGAACGTTCGCCTGCCATTGCAAACGAATCCAAACGCCTTTTTCATAATACTTGCTCTAAGCTTGCTCCTCACCTTTCCATTCATCTTCGCGTTCAAGAAACTCGGCTGGCTCTGACATCGCTTCTTGTCGATTCAAGCGAGAAAAGCAAATCACTATAAAGGGTAAGAAAACACATGGAGACAGTTGGCTTTATAATTTACGACGCTGATGGGGCTGGTGAGAGAAGGCTCAGAAAAGCTTCTGGGCTTGCAACAGAGAGGCTAGAGGAAATGGGAATTCGAATCGAGTATTCCACAACGCTTTTCGGAGCTATAGTAAGGGTTGAAGCTGAAAAAAGAGATCCGCTGGCGGTTTATAAGGCGAGAAGGGAAATTGAAAAAGGACTTGAAGATTCAAGGGGGATTTCAAGGGCTTGTGTGCTCTTGGTTGCAGAGGATTAACGCAAGACGAGAATCGCTTTAAAACTTTTAGTCTAAGGAAGATATGCCAGTGGCTTACGTTTTCATTCGGACTGCTCCAGGAAAGGAAAAGGAGGTGCGAGATAGATTGCGAAATGGAGATCTCAATTACTTCAGGATAATAAGGGAGGAGGGAGTCGGAGACAGGGTTGAAGTTGAAGAGGCGCACATCGTTTATGGTCCTTGGGATATCGTGGCAAAGGTTAGAGCAGAAGACGAGCTAGCGCTAAGGGGGTTTGTCCACTCTCTCAGGACAGAGACAGAGGGAATTTGCGAAGTCAGGCGGATGGACGTCGTTGAAAACGAGCTTTAAACGTCCTCGATTCCGCGATCAGTTATCTTGAAAACCGCCTCTCCTTCTGGTAGGTGAGGAGCGTCTATCAAGCGAGCTATTCGCTTGTTCTCCTTTCCCTTTCTCAGGTAAATTCGAAACATCGCAGCATGGGCTAAAACATGCCCCCCAACAGCTTGGGTTGGGTCGCCAAATAGAACGTCGGGCCTGGCCATTACTTGATTAGTAACGTAGACTGCGATGTTGTAAGCGTCTGCCAGCCTTTGCAAGAAGTGCAAGTGCTTGTTGAGTTTTTGCTGCCTTGCAGCTAGTTCACCGCGACCAATGTAATCAACTCTAAAGTGCGAGGTTAGGGAATCGATGACGAGCAACTTAACGTTTAGCTCTGGTATGAGCTCCTTTGCTTTCTCGGCTAGCAAGATCTGATGATCGCTGTTAAAAGCGCGAGCAACATAAATGTTCTGAAGGACTTTGCTTGGCTCCAATCCTTTAGCTCTTGCCATTTGTGCAACTCGCTCTGGTCGGAATGTCGACTCTGTATCTATGAAAATGCAAGCCCCATTTAGCCCGCCTTTCTCAATTGGAAGCTGAACGTTAACAGCGAGCTGCATCGCTAGCTGAGATTTTCCGCTTCCATATGGGCCATAGGCTTCTGTTATGGCTTGGGTTTCAACACCGCCACCAAGCAGCGCATCTAAAGCCTTGCTCCCAGTAGTTAGCTTCGCGACTTTTTTCCTTCTCTCGTATATCTCGCTCGCCCTTTCAAATCCCATTCTCAGGCTCTTTCTAGCAGCTTCGATTATCTTCGCAGCTATACCCTCGCCAATCCCGCAAGCTGTTGCTATTTCGCCAGCGCTTGCGGTCGCGATTGCAAGCAAGTCACGATATCCGGCTTCGCGAAGCTTTTGCGCGAGCTTTGGGCCAACTCCTGGCAACGCTTCTATTGCTTCCGTCTTGCTAACTTCGAGCTCGCCTTTCTCTTCCATGCTTTCCCTTGAATCGAGCCTATTTAAGTTACAAACAAGAAGTCAAAAGCTATGACACAGGCTTATACATCCTCTTCTCAACTTTCATTTCTTTCAGCTTCCATCTCCTCTCTTCTTTTTTGAGATAAAGTTGCATGTCTTCTATCCGTAGTTCATCACAAGACTCGTGCAGTCTTATAGCTTCGACATAAGCATTAGTTGGCTCTTCGCCTTCATCTGCTAAAGAAATGACTCTTGCCATCTCCATGATCTTATCCCCCTTCATACCACCGCTCCACGAACTTATCTCAACGCGCGTTATCATCCAGCCTTTTCTCTCGTAACATCGAATAGCTTCGTCCAGAGTTGAGAACTCCGCTTCTGACACCTCTTTATCACTTCTCATAAGTAATTACGAAAAAGGCTTTAAAAGTCACTAACCTTATCACAACTCTGTACGGATGAAATCAGCTTCTCAACCTCACCAACGCTTCTCTTTAGCTCGCTTTCCCAATTAACTTCTCTAGCCTCGTTGACAACGAACTCGAGCTTTCCAAAGAGCTTGTTGAGCTTCACATAGCCGAGGAGCTCAAAAGCACGGCCCAAGAGCTTTTCCCCAAACTCCAATGCGCTTCTCGCACCTTTTAGCTCATCACAGCTTTTCACTCCTAGCAGCGTTAAAGCCTGCTCCCTAAAGGCAACGAATCTCAGATTTCCAGTTCCATCATCGATAACGCCGCTCAGCACGGCAATAGCAGAGCTTGCACCGTGTTCATCACAGGTTTCATTTGCAGCAAGTCTCTTTCCGCAGATTGGGCAGGCGTAAAAGACTGGAGGAACATCAAATACCTGAACTATGCTCGCGACTAGCTTTGCTGCATCTCCCTTTTTCAGCTCCTTTATTTCCTTTCTCTCATATGCCCTACTCGCTCTAGCAATCCCAAATTTTGCTTCTATTTCCTCGCAGCTTGGCAACTCGAAGTCAAGCTCGCTAGCTTCGAGTCGCTTCAAAAACCCATATCTCCCCAGCCCAAGTTCGACGCTTCCAAATCGCTCTTTTGTCACGCCATTGGTTATCGCTATTATATCTCCCCTGGCAAGCTCATGGCAAGCTTTTGCTTCCTCTCCCCAAAGGACCAAGCGAACAACACCTGTTTCATCCCCGAGGTAAATCGAAGCGAGTTTTCCAACGCTTCCATCGCTTTTCCTAAACTCCTTCGGCTCGACCCTTAGCACGCGGGCAACTAAGTTCACGTTCCTCATGTCGCCAACCAGGTTTTTTAGCTTCAGCCTGTAAACCCGCTTTTTAACTAGCTCAAGCCCGAGCTCCTTTGCAACCAAATATGCAGCCCCTTCCTCACTAACCAAGTTCGCAAGTTCTGCTCGCTTTCTTTTTATGAGCTCGCGAACCTCGCTCTCGCTTTTCCCAGTAGCTTTTACTATCTTGCTGACTATCTCATCCACGCCCATGCATTCGCTTCCAGGCTAATTTTATATCTTCAATGCTTATTGTTTTTCTTCCAGCATGAGCGCAAAGGGCTTTCGCGTCCTTTAAAATCTCGGTCGCAAGCTTTTGCAAGTGCTTTCTAAGCTCCTCACAGGCTTCGACGCTAACCCGCTTTGCACCACACTCTTTTAACAGCTTCCTCAGCTCGTTTCTCGAGAACATCTTTTATTTTTTCGCTTGGATTTTTTAGGATGCGGCTTTGGAAAGTCGTTTCCTTTGTTACTAGCGTTCCGAGCTTCGCGTGCATCACGTTTCTCCTATTGCTTCCACTAGTAGCGAGCGAAAATGCTTTGGTTTCTATTGCTCTCTCAATTTGCTTTTTGACCGTACTCCCGCTCGTAATAGTGTTCTACTTCGTTAGAAAAGGCGAGGTTGACTGGGAGCTAAGCTCACTTGAAAAGCGACCAAAGGTCTTTGGGCTCGTAACCCTTTGCTATCTGCTCAACGCTCTTAGCTTGCACTTGATAAATGCTCCTCATCTCTTTAGGCTCCTCTCCCTT
This sequence comes from uncultured archaeon, assembly GCA_964651025.1. Taxonomy (GTDB): domain Archaea; phylum Aenigmatarchaeota; class Aenigmatarchaeia; order GW2011-AR5; family JAHLMP01; genus CAZUUD01. The sequence goes on along the minus strand of CAZYXF010000007.1, from coordinate 3,618 downwards.
TGTTACTTGTTGAACGGAATAGTTTTTACCCTCATCTCCCTTAGATGGAAGATAAGCGTCCACACAGCTGGTGTTGCAGGTCCAGTTACCTTTTTGGTTTACGCCTATGGAATTATAGCATCGCTTCTCTACCTTTTGACGATTCCCGTCGCCATTTGCAGGCTCAAGCTTGAGAAGCACTCGATTGGCCAAGCGCTTGCTGGGATTTGCACCGCAATCGCTTTAACAATAGTTGCGATAGCGATAGGCTGATAAAAGAGCGAGTGCAAAATAAAGAATGGCACGCGTGTTAATCATTTGCGTAGATCGCGATAACGATTTAGGAGAGAAGGCTGGGATCAAAGGCCCTGTGATTGGAGTGCGAGCTTGCAAGAGCGCTGCCAACAAGCTCTTGCTCGCGGATCCAAGCGAGAGCGATGCAAATGCCATTTTCGCTGCTATAAAGCTCAAAAAGAGCCTGAAGAACAGCCAAGTCGTCGTGTTAACGGGCGATCGCCAGCTTGGGATTAAGAGCGACATGGAGCTCAGGCGTCAGTTGGAAGAGGTGCTAAGGAAGACAAAGGCAAAAGAAGCTATAGTAGTGAGCGATGGGCTCAGCGATGAGTTCGTCATACCAATAATAGCGAGCTATCTGCCAATAGCAAGTGTGCAGCGAGTTGTGGTTAGACAGAGCGAGAGGATAGAGACGAGCTATTACATCCTGAAGAGCTATTGGCGCGAGTTATTGCAAAAGCCAGAATTAGCTCGCGTTGTCTTAGGTTTACCTGCAATAGCCTTGCTAATTCTCGCGATTTTTGGTAGCGCTGGGATAAGCCTGATTCTAGCTTGTGTTGGCGTTTACTTGCTCGTAAAGGCATTCCAGCTTGAGAACTTGCTAGCGAGCTTTTCTCATGAGCTTGCCTCTACGTTAAAACGAGGAAAAGCTGCTTTTTTGCTCTACTTCGCGAGCTTGATTTTGGCCGCCTCTGGATTTTTCCTTGGATACAGGGCTAGCGAGGCTATAGCCAACGCTTACACCCGATTCTTGCTAGCATTGCATGAGGCATTGCCTTATCTTGCTTTTGCCAGCTTCCTCTTTCTGACAGCAAAGGTAATAGAGCGAAAGCTGAGAAAGCTCGTTTATTCGAGATTAGTCGCAATAGCATTTGGCCTTGCTTTAATAAGCTATAACGCCATTGAGCTCGTTTTATTCCCAAGCGTTGGCTATCAGAAGCTCTTCCTCGCTATAATAGTAAGCGTCGCTGCAATAAGCTTTGTTGCTATTTTAGAAAAAGTTAAAGGATAGGGAGAGCATGGGGAGAAAGAAGGGGATGCTCATAGCATTTGACGGAATCGATGGCGCTGGCTCGACAACGCAGGCCTTTTTGCTTCGCGATTGGCTTTTGAAGCGCGGGCATAAGGCTATAGTGACAAGTGAGCCAACCGATTCGCTGATTGGCGGGCTGATAAAATCAGCGCTGAAAGGGGATTGGCGTTGTGATTCGCTAACGCTGCAATTGCTATTTTGCAGCGATAGAGCCATGCACGTTAAAAGCGAGATAGAGCCAGCTCTGAAAAAAGGATACTTTGTCATCTTAGATCGCTACTACTACTCAACGCTTGCCTATGGAAGCTTGGAGCTACCTCTTTCCTGGCTTTTAGAGCTCAACTCGAGGTTTCCAACGCCAGCCATAGCTTTTATACTCGACGTTCCAGCAAAGGTGGCGATGAAAAGATTGGGGAAAACGAGGTTTCACCGCGAACTCTTTGAGCAGGAGAGAAAACTGGAGCTCATAAGAGAACAATATAAAAAGCTTGCTGATCTTTTACCAGAGGCTGTTTTGATAAACGCAAACGCTCCGATAAAGAAAATCGCGCGAAAAGTGAGAAAGCTCTTGCTGAGAGTTGCCATTGAGAGCGGAATTGAAATTTAAATATAGAGCTTGAGAAAAATAGAACATGGCAAGGTCAGCGTTGCCAGAGCTGCAGCGTATATTTCTTCGCGAGAAGCCAGTAAGGCTCATGCTTTCGTTGAGACAAGGGAAGAAGTACGTGAGCGTTGTTGCAAAGGAAATAGACTGCACTTATTCTCATGTTGTAAAGCTCTTGAACCAGCTCCAAAGGCTCGGCTTGGTTAAGTTCGAGAAGCAAGGTCGAGTTAAGTTCGTCACGCTAACCCAAGTTGGCGACGACGTTGCTAAAGCCTTTGAAAACGTTCTTCGAAAGTTCTCCGCGATAAAGGCTCCTGAGAAGTGA